>JBFEQR010000080.1:0-7967 GCA_041549425.1 Yoonia sp.
ACCCACGCCTGCGCGATCATCAAAGCTCGCGATCATCAGATAGGTTTTCATCCCGCGCTCGATATAGTTGTGGGATGCCTGCAAGAGTACGGTCGATTTGCCCGCGTTCATGGTGGAATAATTGAAATAAAGCTTTGCCATAGCCGATCATTAGCGCTGCTCTTACCGTATTGGCAAGACCAGCGATCTATGATGATCACACGGCACCAAGAAAAGTGCCGGGTCAGGTCCCAAGCGAGGATGCGGATCGGGTTCCATTACCAATTCGGACACATGCGCGCGAAAACGCGTAGCGTCATCTCAAACACACGCGACAGGTTTGTCAATGACATCTGCGACATTCCGATTTAATGGGAATGCGTGAAACAGTTGCCCCTGATCGGGGCCCAGCACGACAACGGAGCAGACACATGGCCAGCTATGGTCGTTATCTGAAGAAACACTGCGCGGCATTGGCGAAGGATGTCGGCGTCGAAGCTGCTGTCATCAAGCTGAGCCAGCGACTTGCCCTGCTGATGGCGGAGTGCAACCTGTCAATCGCCGACGGGATGATTTCAATCAGCGCGGCCAAGCGATTTTGCGTGAAACCACAGTTCTGCAGCAGGTGCTGATTGATATGAAACTGCATCTGGAAGAAAACGGCCAATGACGGACGACATGCCCAACCTTGTGTCGGGGGCTTTGCAGCCTCTGGATCTTGCTGCACTCGCGGGGCCGGACGGGCCGACACATCCGCCGCGTATCCTGCTGCTTTACGGATCGCTGCGCGAGACGAGCTATTCACGCCTTGCTGCCGAAGAAGGTGCGCGCGTTCTGCGCGCGCTGGGCTGCGAGACGAAGTTCTTTGACCCCAGCGGGCTGCCGTTGCCCGACGATGCAGAGGCCAGTCATCCCAAGGTCGCCGAACTGCGTGATCTGGCCATGTGGTCAGAGGGCATGGTCTGGTCCAGTCCCGAACGCCACGGGGCGATGACGGGGATCATGAAGACGCAGATCGACTGGCTGCCGCTGGCGCCGATCGGGGGCATTCGCCCGACGCAAGGCAAGACGCTGGCGGTCATGCAGGTTAGCGGCGGATCGCAATCGTTCAATACCGTCAACCAATTACGGATTTTGGGGCGCTGGATGCGTCTGATCACGATCCCCAATCAGTCCTCGGTTCCGATGGCGTGGAAAGAGTTCGAGAACGGACGCATGAAGCCGTCACCGCTATATAACCGCATCGTCGATGTGATGGAGGAACTGGCGCGTTTTACTGTGATGACGCGCGGGCGCAGCGCGATGTTGACCGACCGCTATTCGGAACGTGTCGAGACGCTTGAGGATGTCCACAAACGGGTCAGCGGTTAGATCAGCGGAACCAGTGGCACGCCGCAGGCCGCGAGTGCGAGAAGGGCCGTCAAGATGGCGAACCTTGCCATGCTCAGGCCCGTTCGACGATGACGGAACCGACGGAATAGCCCGCCCCGAACGAGCAGATCAGCCCCTTATCACCGGCCTGCAAGTCATTGGAATTCTGGGAAAATGCGATGATAGACCCCGCCGATGAGGTATTGGCATAGTCTTGCAGGATATTGGGCTGTTCGCCCGCTTCAGGTGCGCGCCCCAGAACCTTTTTGCCGATATAGTCGTTCATCGTCTTGTTGGCCTGATGCAGCCAGAGCCGCTTGAGGTCAGTTGCCGCCACGCCTTGGTCTTGCATGTGGGTCGCGATATGCTGGCTGACCAGCGGCAGCACCTCTTTGAAGACCTTGCGTCCGTTTTGCATGAACTGCATGTCGCGCCGGTCTTCCATTTGATCATGGGTGCGGCGTAAGTAGCCGTTATTGTTGCGGATATTGTTGCTGAACTGTGTCGCGCAGCGGGTGGAGAGAACCTTGAAATGTGGCGCTGTCAGGTCTGTGTCACGCTCTAGCAGCGTTGCAGTGGCCACGTCGCCAAAGATGAAATGACAGTCGCGGTCGCGCCATTCCAGATGCGCCGAACAGATTTCAGGATTGATCACTAGCGCGCGGCGGATCGAGCCCGCGCGGATCATATCAGCCGCTGTCTGGATGCCGAAAGTAGCGCTGGAACAGGCGACGTTCATGTCGAAAGCAAAGCCACCTGCGCCCAGTAGCTGTTGAATTTCCACAGCAATTGCCGGATAGGCGCGCTCCATGTTGGAGGCGGCACAAATCACCAGATCAACCGCTGCGGCATCCACGCCAGCGGCATCCAGCGCCTTTTGAGCTGCATCAACGCCGATTTCAGCCATGTAACCGGGGGCATCATCGGGACGGGCGGGCAGTTTGGGATACATGCGCGCAGGGTCCAGAACGCCTGCTTTATCAAGGACATAGCGGCGCTCGATCCCTGATGCTGCGCGGATGAAATCGCTGGATGAATGGGTTTTGGCGTCCGCCTCGCCTGCAGCGATGACATCGGCGTTTTCGGCGTTCCAACGGTCGACATAGGCATTGAAGGCGGCGATCAGTTCGTCGTTGGTGATGGTTTCAGAGGGCGTGAAAACCCCGGTTCCCGTGATGGCGACGTTGTGCATAACCTACCCCCTTGATCGGTCCGAAACACCCTAGGGTGAACAGCAGGATCATGTCCACCAAAGGCGGGGAAGGGCGCAAGCGTGACGTTAGGGAAAAACGACCTTTACCCCTGCAATGACCTCACACCTACATCCCCTTCGACCCGTGCCTGCATCGCCAGAACGGCGGCATGTGATGCGGCGGCGGTCGTGAAGTAGGGGATTTTGTCGTAGAGGGCGACGGCGCGGATGTCGCGGCTGTCCTCGACCGCTTGCGATCCTTCGGTGGTGTTGAAGACCAGCGCGATGTGCCCGTCCTTGAGGCGGTCAACGATTGTCAGTCCGCCCTCGTAGACTTTGTTCACCACTTCGCAATCAATTTGGTTTTCACTCAGCCATGCCGCGGTGCCACGCGTCGCCACGATTTTGAAACCAAGCGAGAGGAGGAGTTGTCCGGCTTCAATCATGTCAGCCGTCTTGTCGGCATCCTTGATCGAAATGAAGACCGTGCCGGTTTCGGGCAGGTTGGTGCCTGCGCCCATCTGCGCCTTCAGGAACGCGCGGGGGAAGGACCGGTCCCAACCCATGACCTCGCCCGTGGACCGCATTTCCGGCCCGAGGATCGTATCGACACCGGGGAAGCGGGCGAAGGGCAGAACGGCCTCTTTCACCGAGAACCAAGGCGTGTGCGGGTCGGCCAGTGTAAAGGCGTCGCCCATCGGCAGCACGTCCATGGGGTTGTCTGCCGCAGGGTAGGGCGCGCGCAGGGGGAAGTTCGACAAAGGCTCACCCGCCATCAGTCGCGCGGCGATGGAGGCGATGGCGCTGTCCGTCGCCTTGGCCACGAAGGGCACGGTGCGGGACGCGCGGGGGTTCACCTCGATCAGGTAGACGGTTTCGTCTTTGACGGCGAACTGGATGTTCATCAGGCCCACGACGTTCAGCGCCTTGGCCAGTGCTTCGGTCTGGGTGCGGATTTCGGCGATCATCGCGTCGGACAGCGAATAGGGGGGCAGCGAACAGGCGCTATCGCCCGAATGCACGCCGGCCTCTTCGATGTGCTGCATGATACCGGCCACATGGGTGTCTTTGCCGTCTGACAGGCAGTCCACGTCCACTTCGACCGCACCCGACAGGTAGCTGTCAAGCAGCACGGGGCTGTCGCCGGAGACGACCACCGCTTCGGAAATGTAGCGTTCAAGCTGTGCTTGATCGCGCACGATTTCCATCGCCCGACCGCCCAGAACATAGGACGGGCGGATCACCAGCGGAAAGCCGATTTCAGATGCAATTCCAAGGGCTTCAGCGTCGGAATGGGCGATGCCGTTCTTGGGCTGCTTCAGGTCCAGCTTCTGCACCAGTTGCTGGAACCGTTCGCGGTCTTCGGCCAGATCGATGGCGTCCGGTGTGGTGCCGAGGATCGGGATGCCCGCTTCGTCCAGTGCATTGGCCAGCTTAAGTGGCGTCTGCCCGCCGAACTGCACGATGACCCCGTGCAATGTGCCGTTTTCCTGCTCGACCCGCATGATCTCCATCACGTGTTCAAAGGTCAGCGGTTCGAAATAAAGCCGGTCCGAGGTGTCGTAGTCGGTCGAGACCGTTTCGGGGTTACAGTTGATCATGATCGTCTCATAACCCTGATCGGTCAGGGCGAAACAGGCGTGACAGCAGCAATAGTCGAATTCGATGCCTTGGCCGATACGGTTTGGGCCACCGCCAAGGATGACCACCTTCTTGCGATCTGATGGCCGTGCTTCGCATTCGACCTCGCCCATGACAGGCGATTCATAGGTGGAATACATATAGGGTGTTTGTGCTTCGAACTCTGCCGCGCAGGTGTCGATGCGTTTGAAGACGGCGTTGACGCCAAGGTTGCGCCGCGCGCGCCGCACCTGACTTTCGTCGCGGCCGGTCAGCTTGGCCAGACGTGCGTCGGTGAAGCCCATCATCTTGATGTGGCGCAATGCCTGTTCGGTGACAGGCAGCCCGTTCTTGATCAGCTCCGCCTCGGCTTCGATGATTTCGCGGATGCGTGCAAGGAACCAAGGATCGAATTTGGTGACAGCATGGATGTCGTCGTCGGACAGCCCGTGCCGCATCGCCTGAGCGATCACGCGCAGCCTGTCGGGAGTTTGCTTGGCCAGTGCTTTGGTAATCGCGGCTTTTTCAGGGGCACCGGGGATCGCGATGTCGTCAAAACCGGTCAGGCCGGTTTCCATCGACGCCAGCGCCTTTTGCAGGGATTCGTGGATCGTGCGGCCAATGGCCATTGCCTCGCCCACGGATTTCATGGCCGTTGTCAGATAGGGTTCGGAACCTGCGAATTTCTCGAAGGCAAAGCGCGGGATCTTGGTGACGACATAGTCGATTGTCGGCTCGAAGGAGGCAGGTGTCACGCCGGTGATGTCATTGTCGAGCTCGTCCAGCGTGTACCCCACGGCCAGTTTCGCCGCAATTTTGGCGATCGGGAAACCTGTCGCCTTGGACGCCAGCGCTGAAGACCGCGACACACGCGGGTTCATTTCGATCACGACCATGCGTCCGTCCGCAGGGTTGACTGCCCATTGCACGTTCGACCCGCCGGTTTCGACACCGATTTCGCGCAGCACGTTGATGCTGTGTGTGCGCATGAGTTGGTATTCTTTGTCGGTCAGTGTCAGTGCGGGCGCGACCGTGATGCTGTCGCCGGTATGCACGCCCATGGGGTCCACGTTTTCGATGGCGCAGACGATGATCGCATTGTCGGCCTTGTCGCGCACGACCTCCATCTCGAATTCTTTCCAGCCCAGCAGGGATTCATCGACAAGGATTTGGCCCACTGGCGATGCTTCCATGCCCGAGCGGCAGTAGAATTCATACTCTTCGCGGTTATAGGCCACGCCACCGCCGGTGCCGCCAAGCGTAAAGGCAGGGCGGATAATTGCGGGCAGGCCGACATATTCGATCGCCTCGATTGCCATTTGCAGGCCGGCCTTGATATCGAACTTGCCGTCGGTTTTGGGCGCTGTGACGATGGTCGCCTTCGGGTTTTCGATGCCCAGACGGTCCATCGCTTCGCGGAACAGTTTGCGGTCTTCGGCCATTTCGATGGCCTCGCGCTTGGCGCCGATCATCTCGACCCCGAATTTTTCCAGCACGCCCATATCCGCTAACGCCAGCGATGTGTTCAGGCCGGTCTGCCCGCCCATTGTGGGCAACAGTGCGTCAGGGCGTTCTTTTTCGATGATTTTCGCCACAACCTCGGGCGTGATGGGTTCGATGTAGGTGGCATCTGCCAGTCCGGGATCGGTCATGATGGTCGCAGGGTTGGAGTTGACCAGAATGACGCGGTAACCTTCTTCGCGCAGGGCCTTGCAGGCTTGCGCGCCGGAATAGTCGAATTCGCAGGCCTGACCGATAATAATGGGTCCCGCGCCGATGATCATGATCGACTTGATGTCGGTACGCTTTGGCATGTCAGGCCCCCTTATTTGCAAATTGTCCTGCGTTATAGGGATGGCGCTGTCAGGCGCAAGAGGGGAAGGGCGTGTGGAGCGCATGATTGGTCAGAAAAATGCACTGTCGGGCGGGCGGTGATTTGATCTGTGTCAAGTAAGAATGACATATTAAAGTGTAACGTAGAATGTACACTTTACGGGGGATCACCCATGCGCATTCTGTTTATTCATCCCAATTACCGCTCCGGCGGGGCAGAGATTGCGGGCAGTTGGCCTCCGGCGTGGGTCGCCTATCTGACCGGATCGCTGCGGCGGGTCGGTTTTGACGATATCCATTTCATTGATGCGATGACCAATGATCTGAGCGATGCGGATCTTGCTGACCGGATCGAACAGATAGCACCGGATGTTGTCGGGGTCACGGCCATTACCCCGTCGATTTACCGCGCCGAAGAGGCGTTGCGCCTTGCGCAGGAACGTGTCCCGCAGGCGTTGCGCATGATGGGCGGGGTGCATGCGACCTTTATGTACAAACAGGTCCTGTCAGAGGCTCCTTGGTTCGATGTTATCGTGCGCGGCGAGGGTGAGGAAATTCTGGTCGAACTCATGTGTGCGGTGCGCGACGGGCGCTGGCCTGCGCAAAAGCGCGACATCAAGGGGCTGGCCTTTATTGATGGAGAGGAGATTGTAGCTACGCAGGCGGCCAGCACGGTCAAGGACCTTGACGGGATTGATCCCGACTGGACCATTCTGGAGTGGGAAAAATACATTTACATCCCCCTTAATACCCGTGTGGCCATTCCCAATATGGCGCGGGGTTGTCCCTTTACCTGTTCGTTCTGTAGCCAGTGGAAGTTCTGGCGCGATTACCGTGTGCGCGATCCCAAAAAGGTCGTGGACGAAATCGAGCGTCTGGTGAACGAACAGGGCGTTGGTTTCTTTATCCTTGCCGATGAAGAGCCCACCATCAACCGCAAGAAGTTTATCCAGTTCTGTGAAGAGCTGATTGCGCGCGGCCTGCCGGATCGCGTCAAATGGGGCATCAATACGCGCGTCACCGACATCTACCGCGACCGCGAATTGCTGAAATTCTACCGCAAGGCAGGGCTGGTTCATGTGAGCCTTGGCACCGAGGCCGCGGCGCAGATGAAGCTGGACCAGTTCAACAAGGAAACCAAGGTCGAGGAAAACAAGACCGCGATCCGGCTGCTGCGTGAGGCTGATATTCTGGTCGAGGCACAATTCATCGTAGGCCTTGATAATGAAACGCCCGAGACCCTGAACGAGACCTACAAGATGGCGTGGGACTGGCAGCCCGATCTGGCGAACTGGGCGATGTATACGCCGTGGCCCTTCACGCCGCTGTTTCAGGAACTGAAAGACAAGGTCGAGGTTTTTGATTTCAGCCGCTACAACTTTGTCACGCCGATCATGAAGCCCAAGGCGATGGAGCGGGGCGAATTGCTGGATGGTGTCATGAACAACTATCGCCGTTTCTACATGAAAAAGGCGCTGTTCCATTATCCGTGGCGGGGCACGGGGTTCCGGCGGCGGTATCTGCTGGGGTGCCTGAAGGCGTTCATGAAAGCGGGTTTTGCGCGCACCTTCTATGATCTGGGCAAGGTGGGCTATACCGGCCCGCAATCGAAGAACAAGCTGGATTTCCAGTTTGACGAGACGCGCACCATTGCAGAGGCGCAGATGGATGACTGGGAAGCCAGCGCCGACAAGGCCGCCCGTGCCGCCGAACGCCGTGCCGCCCTGCGTGCCCAAGGCAAGGAACGTGCGATCCGGCGCAATACCGATTTCAAGATGCCCAATGGTGCGCAGCTCAAAGCCTGCGGCGGCGGGTCCGACCAAATGGAGGACGCCTGAGGATGCACGACACGCAAAAGGGCTGATCGGCCCGAATGCGGTTTTGCAGCTACTGCCGGTGCTGGAACAGGCGGGTGGTGCGGCCTTTCGTGATCAGGTGATGGCCGCGGCGGGGATATTCGTCCCGCCCAGTG
>JBFEQR010000081.1:0-7960 GCA_041549425.1 Yoonia sp.
GCACGCAGGCCCTTTGCCATGGCATCGATCCGGTCGCTTTCCTTGACGCGCAGTTCCTTGACGCCCTGCATATCGGTCACCCCTTGGGCGAAAGACGCGACAACGGACAGCACAGGGTATTCGTCGATCATGCTGGCGGCACGCGCAGGCGGCACAGCAATGCCACGCAAATCGGGCGAGAACCTTGCCCGCAGATCGGCAACAGGTTCGCCGCCCTCTTCGCGCATATTCTCATAGGTCAGATCGGCACCCATTTCCTGCAAGGTGGTAAACAGGCCCGCACGGGTGGGGTTCAACCCGATATTGGGAACCAGCACATCCGATCCCGGCGTGATGATGGCGGCACAGACCGGAAACGCGGCAGACGACGGATCACGCGGCACGACAATGGTCTGCGGCTGCAACTCGGGCTGGCCATCAAGGGTGATCACACGGCCCTCATCGGTCTCCTCTACCGTCAAGACCGCGCCAAAGCCTTGCAGCATCCGCTCGGTGTGGTCGCGCGTGGCTTCCTTTTCGATCACAACCGTCTGACCGGGCGCATTCAATCCGGCCAGCAACACCGCAGACTTCACCTGCGCTGACGGCACAGGCACTTCGTAACGCACAGGCACCGGATCAGCGGCTCCCACCAATGTCATCGGCAAACGCCCGCCCTGACGGCCAACAGCCTTGGTCCCGAACAGGGCCAGCGGATCAGTGACCCGCCCCATAGGACGCCCGTTCAACGATGCATCACCGGTAAAGGTCACCGTAATCGGACAGGTGGCCATGGCCCCCATGATCAGGCGAACACCGGTACCGGAATTCCCGCAATCAATGACGTTTTCAGGCTCGGCAAACCCGCCCACACCCACGCCCTGCACGGACCAACGGCCATCACCGTGATTGGTCACCGTGGCACCAAACGCCTGCATGGCCTTGGCCGTGTCCAGAACATCCTCACCTTCCAGCAATCCGGTGATGCGCGTCTCGCCGACAGCCATCGCGCCAAGAATCAGGGACCGGTGGGAAATCGACTTGTCACCAGGGACATGCGCCGCGCCCGTCAAAGGGCCGCTGGGACGGGATATCATCGGGATCGGGGTGCCATGGCCGGACATATGAAATTCCTTCTTCGGTTGGCAGGCGTCTTAGCGCAGGCCGCTGGCAGGGTCCATCGCCCCCTCATCATCTTGCCCTAAAAAACTCCCGCCGGAGGCTCCGGCGGCTACTGCCGGTGAAAGGTCAGATAATGGGGCACACGCCCCTCGCGCAGGGCTTTTTGCTCGTAACGGGTCGAAATCCAGTCGTCCCACGGGTTACGCCAATCGGCTGGGCCGGTGGCGGTCCATTCAAACCCGTGACGCGGCACCTGTTCCAGCGTCTGGCGGACATAATCGGTTATATCGGTCGCGACCCGCAATTCTGCCCCGGGTTTCATGACGCGATGCAACGGGGCCAGATGTTCGGGCGTCACAAACCGACGGCGATGATGCCGCTTTTTGGGCCATGGGTCGGGGTAGTTCAAAAAGACCTTATCCAGACAGGCATCCGGCAGCACATCAAACAGATCGCGCACATCACCGGGGTGGACACGCAAATTGTCCACATCCGCCTTGCGGATCTTGCCCAAAAGCATCGCCACCCCGTTGATAAACGGCTCACACCCGATCAAAGCGATCCTGGGATAGGTTTTTGCCATATGAACAAGATGTTCACCGCCCCCAAACCCGATCTCCAGCCAGATATCCTTGCCGCCGGAAATCGCCTGCAAATCAAGCGGGGTCCGGTCGGGATTGTCTTCCCATGACACCGGTCCCGGCGACAAAGGCGCAAGATCATTTTCAAGATAATCGGCTTGGGACGCGCGGATCGTCTTGCCGCGAAAGCGGCCATAGAAATTGCGCCACGGTGCACCGGATGGATGATTGGTTTTGCTCATGCGGTGCGCTCTAGCAAGCAAATCACGGGTGCGCAAATGTAAGGTGGATTTCAATCCACCTTACGCCCACCCTCAAACGGCCGCCTTCAACGCATCGACCAAATCGGTGCGTTCCCAGCTGAACCCGCCATCGGCCTCTGGCACACGGCCAAAATGGCCATAAGCGGCGGTGCGTTCATAGATCGGCCGGTTCAGCCCGAGGTGCTCGCGAATGCCCCGTGGTGTCAGATCGATCACTTGCGCAATCGCGCGTTCGATCGCGACGGGATCGACGTCCCCTGTGCCGTGGGTATCGGCATAGATCGACAGCGGCTTGGCAACCCCGATCGCATAGCTCAACTGGATCGTACAGCGTTCGGCCATACCGGCCGCAACCACGTTTTTGGTCAGATAGCGCGCCACATAAGCCGCAGAGCGGTCGACCTTGGTCGGGTCCTTGCCCGAAAACGCACCGCCACCATGCGGGGCGGCACCGCCATATGTGTCCACAATAATCTTGCGACCCGTCAGACCCGCATCCCCGTCAGGGCCGCCAATGACAAAGGTACCGGTGGGGTTCACCCACCATTCGGTCTTTGGCGTGATCAGGCCGGAAGGCAGAACCTCTTGAATATAAGGCTCTACGATTGCACGGATATCATCACTTGTCTGACCCTCGTCCGCGTGCTGCGTGGACAACACGATGGATGTCACCTCGACAGGTTTGCCGCCCGCATAGCGCAAGGAAATCTGGCTTTTGGCATCAGGACGCAGCGTAGGTTCATCGCCCGATTTGCGCGCTTGCGCCAAACGGCGCAGGATCGCGTGGGCATATTGAATGGGGGCCGGCATCAGCGCGTCGGTTTCTGTTGTGGCGTAACCGAACATGATCCCCTGATCGCCGGCACCTTCGTCCTTGTTGTCCGCCGCATTCACACCTTGGGCGATATGGGCCGATTGCTCGTGCAGCAGGTTCGTCACTTCACAGGTTGCGTGGTGGAACTTGTCCTGCTCATAGCCGATATCCTTGATGCACGCCCGCGCAATATCTTCGACGCGGCCCATGTAGTCATGCAGCTTGGACTGGTCTGACAGGCCCACCTCGCCGCCGATGATCACACGGTTTGTGGTCGCAAAGGTTTCACACGCAACACGCGCTTGAGGTTCTTCGGAAAGCAAGGCGTCAAGGATCGCATCGGAAATGCGGTCACAGACCTTGTCGGGATGACCCTCGGAAACGGATTCCGAAGTAAAAATATAGTCTTGGCGTGCCATGGGGAAGTGCTCCGATAGAATAAACCCGCCACGTCAGGAAGCCGTTGTGGCAGAACTGGACCTGATCTATGCAACCATCAGGCAAAGGTCAATCGCTATCGCGTCGCACCCTGATGCGCACCGCAAAGTACAACACCCCCAACAGCACAAAGACCGGCCAGTCCCCCAAGCGGCTGTAGACTGTAGGGGGCAAGGCAGGCGGCAGCGGTACGTCCAGCGCACCATGCACCCCCAGCGGCATTGACGCCAGAATGCGGCCCCTGCCATCAATCACTGCACTGATGCCGGTATTGGCGGCACGCACCATGGGAAGTCCGTGTTCAATCGCCCGCAAGCCCGCCTGCGCCAAGTGCTGGTGCGGGCCTGCGGCCTGTCCGAACCATGCGTCATTGGTAATCAGCAACAAAAGGCGCGGGCGCGGACCGCGCGTGACGATTTCTTCGGCAAAAATGCCTTCATAGCAGATCAAGGGTACGGCCATGCCGATCCCCTCAAGTTCAAGCGGGCCATCGACATCACCGGACGAAAACCCCGTACCCAAAGTCTGCGCCAGACCGCGCGCGCCCATCGCGCCAAGAAAACGTGCGCCGGGGATATATTCGCCAAAGGGTACCAGATGCTGCTTGTCATAGATGCTCTGGATTTCGCCGCCGCGGCCCATGACGACAAGGCTGTTGTAGACGCGCCATTCCTCATCGCGGCGCTGGATGCCATAGACCAAAGGTGCGCCGCGTGCGGCCTCTGACAGCAGGCGCAGATCATCCTCGATGTGGTTCAGCAGATAGGGAACCGATGTTTCAGGCCAGACCACAAGATCCGGCACGGCCCCTTCACCGGTGAGGGTCATCAGCCTGTTCACAAAGAGATCGCGAAAGGCAGGGTCCCATTTTTGATGCTGCGGCGCATTGGGCTGTACCAGACGCACCACAGGCTGCGCGCCCTCCGCCTGAGGCGCAGGACCGGGGTTCAGCACAAAGGCCACCGCCACCAAAAGCCCCAGACCGACAAGGCCCGCAATCCGCAGGCGCCCAGCCAAAGCCGCAACACACAGCGCGGCCCCGACGGTCACCAGCGACAGCAAATGCGGGCCGCCAAAGCCCGCCAGTTGCGCAAGGGGCGTGGCCACCCAGATATGCCCGATCAGGGCCCACGGAAAACCTGTCAGGATCAAGGCGCGCGTGACCTCTGCCCCGACCAGCATCAGCGCCAGCATCAGCACCGCACGCGGGGCAAGGCGGGCGGCCAAACCGGCGGCAGCGGCCCAGAAAAGGGCCGCACCCGCCGCCATCAGGATCAGGGCAAATGGTGCCATCCAGCCGTGGCGCGCCACATCCACCAGAAACGGCTCGATGATCCAGCGCAGGCTGAAGGCAAAATACCCCAGACCGAACGACCAGACCGCAAAAGCGGCAGCGCGCGGACCGCGACAGTGCGGATAAAGCAAAAAGACTGCGGCAAAGCCTGCGACGGTGGCAGGCCAAAGATCAAACGGGGCCTGCCCGAAACCGGCCAGCACCCCCAAACCTGCCAACACAAAGAACCGCTGCCACCCCGCGCGGGCCTGAAACTGCGCAGGCAGATCAGCCATTCTGGCCCGCAGCAAGGCGCACACGCAGGCGCTTGACACGGCGGGGGTCGGCATCGACGACCTCGAACTCGGGGCCGAACGGGTGCACGATCACCTCTCCGCGGGCGGGCAAATGGCCGGCCAGCATGGTCACCAGACCACCCAACGTGTCGATCTCTTCCTCGTCGATTTCTTCGGGGGTGGTCAGGCTCATGCCGATCTCGGCCTCGAAGTCTTCCAGATCGGTGCGCGCTTGGGCCAGATAACAGCCCGGCTGTTCCATGATCCAGCTTTTCGCCTCTTCGATGTCATGCTCGTCTTCGATCTCGCCGACGACCTGTTCTATCACGTCCTCGATCGTGACCAGCCCGTCGGTACCGCCATATTCATCAATCACCAACGCCATATGGATACGCTCGGCCTGCATCTTTTGCAGCAACACACCCAGCGGCATCGACGGCGGCACATAGATTAGCGGGCGCGCCATTTCGCGCAGATCAAAGGGCTGGTTGTCGCTGTTGAAGCCGTGGCGCAACGCGAAATCCTTGAGGTTCGCAGCCCCGATCGGGGTGTCCAGCGTGCCGTCATAGACCGGCACACGTGTCATACCGCTTTCACGAAAGACCTCGACCAACTCGTCCTTTGTGATGGTCACGGGCACGGCGACAATATCGGGCTTGGGGATCGACACATCCTCGACCCGCATGCGCCGCAGGTTCAGCATACCCGGCACTGCCCCAGAGGGACGTCTGGTGTCGGTTGGCGAATCTTCGGGCGCGTCTGACGTGGCTGGGGGGCGCACGGCGTGCATGATACGGGCCATCAGCCCCGGTTGGGAATTTGTTTCATCTTCCGGCGCGCTATGCGCTGCGCTAGATGGACCTTCGTCAGTGTCGCCCATTTTGTCCTTACCTAAAGGGGCCAGACCGGCCCGTTAATCCCTATATGGGTCACAAACACCCAACTTGCCAAGTATCTCTGTTTCCAACCCTTCCATCAGGGTGGCATCGCGGTCACGCAGGTGATCAAAACCAAGTAAATGGAGCGTACCATGCACAAGTAAATGAAGCGTGTGATCACGCATGGGCTTTGCCGCCTCAGCCGCCTCTTTTGCGCAGGTGTCATAGGCGATAGCAATATCACCCAGCTCTGTGTCGGGGCCGGTTTGCGGTGGCGCGGGCATTTCCCCGTCCACGTCAGCCCCCCGTTCATCCGAGGGCCAGCTCAGCACATTCGTGGGCTTTGGCTTGCCGCGAAAATCCGCATTCAAAGCGGCAATACGGGCGTCATCACAGGCCAGCACGCTGATTTCAAAGGCGCTCGGCTCCAGCCCCAGACGGGTAAGCGTGGCATCGGTTGCGATCTGCGCAAGGGTTTCGATGCCGGCCCAGCGGTCGTCTTCGATCATGCAGTCGACGGTCACTTACGGGTTCTCGTCTTGCTCATATGCTTCGATAATGGCGGCGACCAGCGGATGGCGCACCACATCCTTGGATGTAAAATAATTGAAACTGATCTTAGGAATGTTCTTGAGCAACCGCTCCGCATCCCAAAGCCCCGAATTGACGCCGCGCGGCAGGTCGATCTGGGTGCGGTCACCGGTGATGACCATGCGCGACCCCTCGCCCAGACGGGTCAGGAACATTTTCATCTGCATGGTCGTGGCGTTCTGCGCCTCGTCCAGCACGACAAAGGCATTCGACAGGGTCCGGCCCCGCATAAAGGCCAAGGGCGCGATCTCGATCACCTTTTCCTCGATCATCTTTGCCGATTGCTTGCCCGGCAGAAAATCATTCAGCGCATCGTAAAGCGGCTGCATGTAAGGATCGACCTTGTCCTTCATATCACCCGGCAGATAGCCCAGTTTCTCGCCAGCCTCGACCGCGGGGCGCGACAGGATGATCTTGTCCACATGACCGCTGATCAGCATGTTCACGCCAACCGCGACCGCCAGATAGGTCTTGCCGGTACCCGCCGGACCAATACCAAAAGCCAGTTCATTGTCGAAAAGCGCTTTGACATAGGCCTTTTGGGCATCCGTGCGCGGTTCAACCAGCTTTTTGCGAGTCTTGATTTCGACCCGCGTGATTTCACCCTTGAACAGCTCGATCTGGTCACCGTCACGTGCCCCGCCGGAAACCGGTTCGGTGCCCATGCGCAATTCACGATCCAGATCACCCGGCTCAAGCGAGCGGCCCGCCTCAAGCCGGCCATAAAGCGCATTGAGAACGTTGCTGGCATCGGCGCGCGCGTCCGGATCGCCCATAACGGCAAGCTGGTTGCCGCGACGCACGATCTGCACGCCAAGGCTTTCTTCGATGGTGGTGAGATTGCGGTCATATTCGCCGCAAAGATCAATAAGCAGAAAGTTATCAGGGAATTCCAGAAGGTTTTCTGTAGCCGCTTCAGCGGGTGGGGTCAGGGCACCGGTGGCCAATCAGCTCTCCTTTGAGTCTATATATAGCTATGGTGGCAACTCGGACCGCAAGGCGCAAGACG
The DNA here is from genome assembly GCA_041549425.1 of Yoonia sp. Classification (GTDB taxonomy): domain Bacteria; phylum Pseudomonadota; class Alphaproteobacteria; order Rhodobacterales; family Rhodobacteraceae; genus Yoonia. Next base: position 7,245 of record JBFEQR010000081.1, read on the forward strand.
TGAGGGACATTTGTCACGCAATTGAGACAAAGAATTCCGGGCAAGACGACAGGATTGCGCGTCTTGCGATGAAATTTGATGCAGAAAATCAGTCATGACAACAATTGGACTGCGCGCGGAATCTGGGCCAGAATAATCAGATGGGCGACCAGACAACACCCGCACTACCAGCGATCCACCCCGAAATCCTGACCTTTGTGCTGGATGGCAAGGGCGGCGCGATCACGCTTGCGCCTGAAGCATTTGCAAAAAGCGCGCACCATGACGCACCCACAGGGTTCATCTGGCAGCACCTCAAGCGGGACCATCCGCAGACACCCGCTTTGCTGGCGGCCTGCGAATTGGACAGTTTTGTGATTGATGCGCTGACCGCAGACGAAACGCGGCCGCGCTGTACGGTGCATGGGCGCGGCATCTTGTTGAACCTGCGGGGGGTCAACCTGAACCCCGGAGCCGAGCCAGAGGACATGATATCGGTCCGCCTGTGGCTGGAAGAACATCGCGTGATCGGCGTTTGGGTCCGCCCGCTACAGGCGACCGGTGACCTGATCGCAGCAATCGCGCGCGCAGAAGGGCCGGTTTCACCAGGTGATCTTGTGGCGAAACTGGCCTTGCGACTGGCCGACAGGGCCGAACCCTCTGTGGCGGCATTGAACGAACAGATTGATGATCTGGAAGAAGGTATCTGGGAATTCGAGACCGACAACCGGCGGACA
>JBFEQR010000082.1:0-7905 GCA_041549425.1 Yoonia sp.
GCACTGGCTGACATCGCAGGCCTTGAGGCCGAACAAGAACGGCTTTTGTCGCAACAAGAGGCACTGAACCTTGCGCTGGCGCAGGCGCGCGACGAAATCGACGCAGGCACACAGGCAGCGCGCCTTGCGGCGGCCCGTCGTGAAGCACTGGAAGCGCTGGTTGCCGATCTGGAAAGCGAAAGCGCGGCCAAGACCGAAGAAATCACCGCCCTCGAGGCCGCCGCATTGACAGACGCAGCCGCGGCACAAGCCCTGCGCGACCGTTTGGCAAACGCCGATACAGAACTGACGGCGATGACCATGAACCTTGAACAGCAGCGTCGTGAAGCCGAAGAAACCCTGACACTTCTGGCGGCGGCACGCGCGGCACAAGACGAACTGGACAATCTGCGCAACACGCTTGCAGGCGAAAACGAGGAACTTGCGCTTGAACTCGCCGAAGCCCGCGCGCGACTGGCCCAGTTGGAGGAAGGCCAAACCGCGCAAACGACCCAAGCCGCACGTCAAGCGCAGCTTTTGGCCGTCGCCAATGATGAACTGGCCAAACAGGAGGCCCTTTCCGCCGAAAGCCAGCGACAGGTGGCTTTGCTGAATGAACAAGTCGTGCAACTGCGAACGCAGGTCGGCAACCTGCAATCATTGCTGAACATCGCAGAAGAGGCAGATCGCGAAGCGCAGGTGCAAATCGAAACGCTGGGGTCCCAACTGAACACCGCCCTTGCCCGCGCAGTGTCCGAAGAACGGCAGCGCCGCGCGCTGGAAGAGGCCGAGCGTGTTCGTCTTGAGGCCGAAAAAGCGCGTCTGGAGGAAGAAGCCGAAAGGCTGGCCGCCGAGGCCGAAGACCTGTCGCGCTTCAAATCCACGTTCTTTGGTGAATTGCGGCAGATCCTTGAAGGTCAGGACCGCATCCGCATTGAAGGCGACCGATTTATCTTTGCCTCAGAAGTGCTTTTCGAACCCGGCAGCGCGACCCTGTCGACAGCCGGTGAGGCGGAGATCGCCAACATCGCAGGCATCCTGCGCGGCATTGCCGATGATATTCCTGCAGGCATTGATTGGGTGATCCGCGTCGATGGCCACACCGATAATATCCCCGTCAGCGGCGGCGGCCGCTTTGCAGACAACTGGGAACTTAGTCAGGCCCGCGCGCTGTCGGTGGTCCGGTTCATGTCCGACGAACTGGGCATCGATCCGCGTCGGCTGGCCGCGAACGGCTTTGGTGAATTCCAGCCGCTTAATCCGCTGGACACGCCCGAAGCACGCGCACAAAATCGGCGGATTGAACTGAAACTAACAGAGCGGTAAGTCATGGCAGATCCGGTTTTCGGTCGGCTCCAGTCTGTAAAAGATGCTGACAGCTTCATCGCGTTTCTGGAAGCGTTGCGGCACGACCTTCCGGACCCCGGACAAGAGGCGCGAACCGATGGACTGTCCGCCTATCTGACCGGCGTCTCGGGCTGGATGAACACCAGCATTCCCGACATTCTTGACGCGGCGACCGCCGGTGCGCGCGACAATCACGTTGGCACCGATGCCCAAACTGACACCGAGGCATGGAGAGCCGCGGCCGAAATCATTTATCTGGGCAAAATCTACGAGTGACGTCCAAATAAAAAAGGGCCGCGATCCAGAACAGATCGCGGCCCCCTTATTGCTTTGCAGGCTATCAATCGGCGGTCAAAAGTGGCGGCTTGTCACCGCCCCCTGAAATCCGGCCTTGCGCTGGCGCCTCGTATTTCAGCTCCAGCTCGCCTTTTTTCACGCCGACCTTCACGATACCGCCCTTGACCAGCTTGCCGAACAGCAACTCTTCGGCCAGCGGCTTTTTGATGTGTTCCTGAATGACGCGGCCCAGCGGGCGCGCACCCATTTTCTCATCATAGCCTTTGTCAGCCAGCCATTCGGCGGCGGCCTTGGTCAGTTCGATATGCACATTGCGGTCGATCAATTGCGCCTCAAGTTGCAGCACGAATTTCTCGACCACCTGCATGATCACAGGCTTTGGCAACGCGCCAAAGCTGATGACCGCATCCAGACGGTTGCGGAATTCCGGCGTAAACGTCCGTTCAATCGCGGCGGTGTCTTCACCCTCGCGGCTTTCACGGCCAAAGCCGAGCGCGTTTTTGGACATCTCTGCCGCACCCGCGTTCGATGTCATGATGATGATCACATTGCGGAAATCGGTGGTCCGCCCGTTGTGGTCCGTCAGCTTGCCGTGGTCCATGACCTGCAGCAGGATGTTGTAGACATCGGGGTGCGCCTTTTCCATCTCGTCAAGCAGCAGCACACAATGCGGGTTCTGATCCACACCGTCGGTCAGCATACCGCCCTGATCAAAGCCGACATAGCCCGGAGGCGCACCAATCAGACGCGACACTGCGTGCTTTTCCATATACTCGGACATGTCAAAGCGCAGCAGTTCCACACCCAGCGTATCCGCCAATTGCTTGGCCACCTCGGTTTTACCCACACCGGTTGGACCGGCAAACAGATAGTTCCCGATGGGCTTTTCAGGTTCACGCAAACCCGCACGCGCCAGTTTGATCGCAGATGACAATGCTTCAATCGCTGCATCCTGCCCGAACACCACGCGCTTGAGCGACTTTTCAAGGTCCTTAAGAACCTCTGCATCGTCCTTTGACACGTTCTTGGGCGGAATGCGGGCAATCTTTGCCACGACATTTTCGATCTCTTTCGCGCCGATGGTCTTGCGCCGCTTGGATTCCGCAACAAGATGCTGGGCCGCGCCCGCCTCATCAATGACGTCGATTGCCTTGTCGGGCAACTTGCGGTCGTTGATATAGCGTGCCGACAGTTCAACAGCCGTTTTGATTGCATCAGCCGTGTATTTGATGTGGTGATGCTCTTCGAAATAGGGCTTCAGGCCCTGCAAAATCTTGATCGCGTCAGGGACCGAAGGCTCTGTCACGTCAATTTTCTGGAAACGGCGGCTCAGCGCGCGATCCTTTTCAAAGTGCTGGCGGAATTCCTTGTAAGTCGTCGACCCCATGCAGCGCAGCTTGCCACCCTGCAAAGCAGGTTTCAGCAGGTTGGACGCATCCATCGCACCGCCAGATGTCGCACCGGCGCCAATCACGGTATGAATTTCGTCAATGAACAGCACCGCGTCAGGGTGATCTTCCATCTCGGTCATCACCGCTTTCAGGCGTTCTTCGAAATCGCCGCGATAGCGTGTACCAGCCAGCAATGCACCCATATCCAGTGAATAGATTGTGGCCTTCGACAGCACCTCTGGCGTTTCACCGTTCACGATCTTGAAGGCCAGACCTTCGGCAATCGCGGTCTTGCCTACGCCGGGATCACCCACCAAAAGCGGGTTGTTCTTGCGGCGACGGCAAAGCACCTGAATGCAACGCTCGACCTCGTGGGCGCGGCCGATCAACGGATCAACATCGCCTTTCTTGGCCTTCGCATTCAGATCGACGCAGTATTTCGCCAGTGCGCTTTCTTTTTCGTCACCATCACCGGGGGCGATTGTCTCGCTCTCGTCGGTTGAACCGGTCACCGGACGCGCTTCACCAAAGGCAGGGTCCTTGGCCACACCGTGGGCGATGAAATTCACCGCATCATAACGGGTCATATCCTGTTCTTGCAGGAAGTAGGCCGCGTTGCTTTCACGCTCGGCAAAGATGGCGACAAGTACGTTGGCACCGGTCACTTCACTACGGCCCGAGGATTGCACGTGGATCGCCGCACGCTGGATAACGCGCTGGAACGCCGCGGTTGGCACCGCTTCGGAACCTTCGACATCGGTGATCAGCGTGGACAGGTCATCATCGATAAAATCCTCAAGATCCTTGCGCAGATCATCAAGGTTCACCGAGCACGCCCGCATGACGCGCGCCGCGTCGGGTTCATCGATCAACGCCAGCAGCAAATGCTCCAGCGTGGCAAGTTCATGTTTGCGTTCATTGGCGAGTGCCAGGGCACCGTGAATGGACTGCTCCAGTGTGGTCGAAAATGATGGCACGTCTTGTGCTCCTTCATATCGGGGGTCGGTGCGTGGTGATCACTTGTGCCGACCGTGGCCTCTTATCCTTAAGGTTTGGTTTTATTCGCCAAGCTTCAAGAACTTTTTTGCATTTGGACATCACAAAACCTGTGATGTCTCCGATTTCGTCAATTTTTGCGCACGTAACGTGATCAAAAGCTGTCTTTCAGCGCCCGGACTTTCGCAAACACCTCAACGGAAGATGCATCAGCCATGCCCATGGCGGCCTTGAACTCTGGCAGGTCAGCACGCAAAAACGGATTTGTTTGCTTCTCTTGGCCAAGTGTCGACGGGACTGTCGTTTCTCCGGCGGTACGCGCCGCTTCAATCCCCTTGGTGCGAGAGATAAGATCAGGATTGTCAGGGTCAAGGGACATCGCGAAATGCGCGTTGTTTTTGGTGTATTCATGGCCCGAACAGACCAGTGTTTCATCCGGTAGCGCGCGCAGTTTCTGCATGCTTTCCCACATTTGCGCGGGCGTGCCTTCAAACAATCGCCCGCAACCCAAGGCCATCAGACTGTCGGCCGTGAACACCAGCCCCGCGTCAGGCATGTGATACGCGATATGGCCGACGGTATGACCGGACACATCCAATACATCCGTGCTTTGTCCGCAAACAGTGATCTTGTCGCCTTCGGAAACTTGCAGATCAAGGTGCGGCAAACGGTGGGCATCGGCCTTGGCCCCGATCACGCGGGTGCCTTTGCGCAACGGTTCCAGTCCGTCCACATGGTCCCAGTGATGGTGCGTGATCAGAATATCGCTCAGCGTCCAACCCCGCGCATCCAGTGCCGCCTGAATAGGGGGGGCGTCCGGCGCGTCGATCAGCGCGGTTTCACCTGTCGCCGCATTATGGACCAGAAAAGCATAGTTATCCGCCAGACAAGGGACCACCACCAATTCCACCGCGCTTGTCTTTGTCATGGCAATACCTTTCTGTGTCGTTATGGTTATGACATAGCTTTGCCCAAGAGGTTGCCAACCGCAATGCATCTCGACGTTCAGGATTTGCGGAATTTCTATTACCGGAGCGCCCTTGGCCGCGCCGCACAAAAAGTGATCCGCGATGAACTGGTCGCGATGTGGCCCGAGGCAAAAGGCCAGATGGTTGTCGGGTTCGGCTTTGCGCTTCCTTTATTGCGGCCCTTTCTGAAAGACGCGCGGCGCGTGATTGGCCTGATGCCCGGCCCGCAAGGGGTGATGGCATGGCCACCCGACGGCAAGAACGTCAGCGTTCTTTGCGAAGATACGCTTTGGCCGATCGAAACGGGGCGCGTTGACAAGCTGGTGATGTTGCACGGGCTGGAGACAACAGAACAACCTTCGCTGATCCTTGACGAGGCATGGCGCGTGCTTGGCCCCGGTGGGCGGGCTGTCATTGTCGTGCCTAACCGTGCGGGGCTTTGGTCGCGCTCTGATGCCACGCCCTTCGGCTATGGTCGCCCCTATTCACTGAGCCAGCTCGAGGCGCAGTTGCGGAAGCACCAGTTTGTGACCGAACGCGCGATGTCGGCACTGTATCAGCCCCCCTCGGCCAACAAGATCTGGCGCAAATCCGCGGCTTTTCTTGAACGCGTGGGTCACAACGTCCCCGTGATTGCCGCAGGCGGGGTGTTGATCATCGAAGTCAGCAAGCAAACAGCCGCCCCCACACGCCCCGGCCTGACCGAGGCGGTGCGCCGCCCCCTCAAAGCGCTTGAAGGCATCGCAAAGCCCAAACCAAAACCCGATACCGCCCCCACCCGCGGGATCGCGGGCGAAGTCCCGTCGTAAAGGGCGCTTGGATCGGGCTGCAATCACCCCTATGCACAGCAGCATGGAAGCAAATTTTGAAATCTTTATGGTCGCCACCCCCGGTTTCGAGGATGCCTTGCTGGCAGAGGCGCGCGAAAACGGGTTTGCAGACGCCGCGCGCACCCAAGGGGGCGTCACTGTGCAGGGGACATGGGAAGACGCCTGGCGCGCCAATCTTGTGATGCGCGGCGCGACACGTGTTCTGGCGCGGGTGGGCAGCTTTATGGCGTTCCATCTGGCGCAACTGGACAAAAGGGCGCGCAAATTCCCTTGGGGCGATATCCTGCGCAAGGACGTGCCGGTGCGGGTCGAGGTCAGCACCTCGAAAAAGTCCAAGATCTATCACGCAGGGGCAGCGGCACAGCGGATCGAGACAGCGCTGAAAGACAGCCACGGGATGCAGGTCAGCGCAGATGCGCCCATCGCGATCAAGGTGCGCATCGACGACAACCGCGTGACGATCAGCGTCGACACCTCCGGCGAAAGCCTGCACAAACGCGGCCACAAAGAGGCCGTGGGCAAAGCCCCCATGCGCGAAACACTCGCGTCACTGATGCTGCGGGATTGCGGTTATGATGGCACGGAACCGGTGCTGGACCCGATGTGCGGCTCTGGCACCTTCCTGATCGAAGCTGCGGAAATGGCAGCGGGGCTTTTGCCGGGTCGCAGCCGCGATTTTGCGTTCCAACAGCTTGCAACCTTTGACGCAGGCGCATGGGATGCGATGCGTAGGGTGGATCACATCCACCGCCCGCAACAGAAATTCTATGGCAGCGACCGCGACGCGGGCGCAATCCGCATGAGCAGGCTGAATGCCGAACGCGCAGGCGTTGGTGATTACATCAACTTCGAGAACCTCTCGGCCACTGACGTAACCCGTCCGGACGGTCCCACCGGTCTTGTCATCTGCAACCCCCCCTATGGCGGGCGCATCGGGAACCCCAAATTGCTTTATGGTCTTTACGGATCGCTGGGTGAAACGCTTCGTGAACGCTTTGCCGGTTGGCGGGTGGGGATCGTCACATCCGAAGCGGGTCTTGCCAAAGCAACCGGCCTGCCGTTCAAACCCAAAGGCCCCGCCATCCCCCATGGCGGGCTGAAAGTCTGGCTGTTCCAGACCGATCCGCTTTGATGGGCCGCCGTTGGTCGCCTTTTCGTGGCCTTTCTGCGTTTCTCATCGCAGCACTTTGAGCGGTTAGCTTACGGCCTCACCGACCCGCTTGATCTCAACCCCCGCCGCCTGCATCGCCGTCGCGGCGATATCGACAGCAGTTAGCCCTGCGTCTGCATACATCGCATCAGGGGCTGCATGGTCGATATAGCGGTCCGGCAAGGTCATCGTGCGCAGCTGACAGCGCCCGTCCAGCAAACCGTCATTGGCCAGATCATGCAGCACCATGGCGCCGAAACCGCCCTGCGCGCCCTGTTCAACCGTGATCAGCGCCTTGTGATTGCGCAAAAGCTGCCGAATCAATGCGCGATCCAGCGGTTTGGCAAAGCGGGCGTCCGCAATCGTGGCGCTGACACCTTGCGCGGCCAGCTTTTCCGCAGCCTTGCGACATTCGCCCAGATGCGCACCAAAGCACAGGATCGCCACGTCGCTGCCCTCCTGCACGATCCGGCCTTTGCCGATCTCGATGACCTCGCCCCGTTCGGGCAACTCCAGTCCGACGCCCTCACCACGCGGATAGCGAAACGCAATCGGTCCCGCGTCGTAGGCGGCGGCAGTGCGCACCATATGCATCAATTCCAGCTCGTCCCCTGCGGCCATCACGACCATATTCGGCAGGGCCGTCAGGTAACCGATGTCAAAGGCCCCCGCATGGGTCGGCCCGTCAGCCCCGACCAGTCCGGCGCGGTCGATGGCAAAGCGGACCGGCAGGTTTTGCAGGGCCACATCATGGACAACCTGATCATAGCCGCGTTGCAGGAATGTCGAATAAATCGCGCAGAACGGCTTCAGCCCGCTGGCCGCCATGCCTGCGGCAAAGGTCACGCCATGCTGTTCGGCAATGCCCACGTCGAACACACGGTTCTTGAAACGTGCGCCCATGATATCGACGCCTGTGCCCGATGGCATGGCGGCAGTGACGGCAA
>JBFEQR010000083.1:0-7838 GCA_041549425.1 Yoonia sp.
GGCACGCCGCCGCGACTGGGCAGGTGAAGTGGCGATTGGACGGAAAACAGGCTCTAACCCGCGGGCAGACAGCGCCTTTTCAACGATGTCATGCTTCCACGCTGCCACGAAACTGTCGCTGGCGTGCTGCATCGCGCAACCGCCGCAAGACTTGAAATGCCGGCAGGGGGCCGCAACACGCTCGACAGAGGGGGTCACGATACGCATGGTCCCGTCCTGCGCGACCTCCACTTCTTCACCAGGTAGAACGCGCGGCAAAAGCGACCGCCCGTCAGAGGCGCGTCCCAGTCCAAGATGGGTCAGACTTTCGATTGTCAGCATTTATTCCGCCGCATCTTTCACATTGATAAAACCGCCCGACTGCCGGTTCCAATAGCGGGCATAAAGCCCGTTTTCGGCCAACAACTGGTCATGTGTTCCTTCTTCGACAATGCGCCCTGCGTCAAGCACCACAATGCGGTCCATCCGCGCCAGCGTGGACAGGCGGTGGGCGATAGCGATGGTGGTTTTTCCGTCCATAATAGACTCTAATGCACCCTGAATGGCCGCTTCGACCTCGGAATCCAGCGCGCTTGTGGCCTCGTCCAGCACCAGAATTGGCGCGTCTTTCAAGATTGCGCGGGCAATGGCAATCCGCTGGCGCTGCCCGCCCGACAGCTTGACCCCGCGTTCGCCAAGATGGGCGTCGTAACCGGTGCGCCCTTTGTGGTCTTTCAGCGTCAGAATGAATTCATGCGCCTCTGCCTGCCGTGCTGCCGCTTCGATTTCTTCCTGTGTGGCATCGGGTTTGCCGTATTTGATGTTATCGCGGGCAGAGCGGTTGAACATCGCCGTTTCCTGCGTGACCATCGCGATCTGGCGACGCAGGCTTTCCTGCGTCACGTCGCGGACATCGACCCCGTCAATCATGACTTTGCCCGCCTCGGCATCATAAAGACGCAGCAAAAGTGCGACGAGCGTTGATTTCCCCGCGCCGGACGCCCCCACAAGACCCAGCTTTTCGCCAGCCGCCACATGCAGCGTGACCCCGTCCAATCCACCCGGACCGCCGCCATAGCTGAACGAGACATTATCAAGAACGATGTCGCCCTTATGCGCGGCCAGCGCGACCGCTTTGTCATGATCGGTCAGTGTATGGGCAGGGCTGAGGGTGTGCATGGCATCCTCGACCTCGCCCACATTGGCGTACATGCCCATCAACGTGAAGCTGACCCAACCGGTCATTTGCGACAACCGCAGTGAAATCGCGCCTGCGGCAGCGATATTGCCCGCGGTCGCGGCACCATTGGCCCAGAAATAAAGGGTCATGCCAACCAGAATAACCGGCAACAGACCACCCAGCGCCATTAACCAGAACCGGAACGACGCGGAAAGCCAGCCATAGGTGACGGCAGTGCCCCAATAGGTCTCCATCGCGTCGGTGGCAGCACGGTCTTCGTGATCGTCATGGGCGAACAGCTTGACCGTTTTGATATTCGTGATCGTATCCACGACCTGTCCGGTCACCATTGCGCGGGTGGCCGCGCGTGCTTTGGACTTGGCACGGATGCGCGGCATGAAAAAGCGGATCAGCAAGACATAGGACACAGCCCAGACCGCTAAAAGCAGGGCCGAGCGGGCGTCAATCGTGAACAGCAGGATGACAGAGGCAACCAGAGACGCCAGCGCAAAGGCCACCGTATGGATCATATCGACAACCAAATCGGTCGCCGCACGCGCCGCCTGCATCTGTTTTTGCGCGATCCGGCCTGCAAAATCGTCGTCAAAGAACGTCACCGACTGCCCGAGCGAATGACGGTGCAGGCGCGACAGGATCAGGTTGCCCAAAGCGGGACCGACCACAACCGCCTGCATCACACCCGAAATGCCCAGAATGATCGGACGCAGGATCAGGAAGAAAGCAGTCACGCCAAGCAATAGGACCACGTTGTCGGTGAAATAGGTCTCGCCCGACGATGCCAGCGCGGCGTCAATCACCCAGCCCAGCATCAGCGCTGTCGCGACCTCAAGCGTGCCTGCCAAAGCAGACACTAATCCGGCCAAAATCGTAATCTTTCCGCTGCCCTTCAGGCACCAGCCCAGAAACGCCATCAGGGTTTGCGGTGGCGCGCCATCGGCGGGTTCAAAGGGGTCGATCCAGCGTTCGGGTGTCATATCAGTCCTTTCGCATTCCAACAGGCAGCAGGGGGTGAACCGCCGCCAAGAAAGGCCATCCTCTGACCTGATACGTAGCATTTCGTGGCCAAACAGCAAATCCGAGCAGTTGCGGCCACATTAGACAAAAAGCAACAAAGAAAAGCCCGCAAGGCCCAGCGCCATGATACGCATGAAGATGCGCCACGCTGTGGGGTTTGTCAGCAAGTATGACAACAAACTGCCCGCTACAGCCCAGAATGTGCAAACCCCAAGGTTGATGCCTGAAAAGGTGGTCGCCAGCGTCAGCGCCTGTTGGACAGGCGTGAACGTGGCGACATAGGCTGTGGCGCTTAGGGCGACGGCCCAGACCTTGGGGTTTACCCATTGGAACAGGATCGCCTGCAACAGCGTGAACGGCTTGTCGGTTTCTCGTGATTTGGCAGGGTCCGCACGCCACAGATTATAGGCCATCCACAGAATCCAAAGGCTCGCGATGATCTTCAACACGATGCCAAGCGCGGGTTGCGCGGTAATCAGCGCACCGATGCCGATACCGGTGACTGCTGCAATCACACCAACGCCCAGCGCGACGCCGATGATATGCGGCACCGTGCGCCGGAACCCGAAACGGGCGCCAGAGGCGGTGATCAGGATCACGTTCGGACCGGGGGAAAACAGACCAAAGAACACGAACCCGATGAGGGGCAAAAATTCAGTCAAGCAATTCGGCCTTTGTCAGGGTGAAACCGGAGGCGATCCAGCGCGCCTCTGCCTGTTTTAGCGCGCGGCCCAGCGCGGGACCAGAGAGCGCAGGCATCAGATCGGCCGCCTTGAGCGGAAAGGTCTGACCGGCGGCATGGATAAGCGGGTCAAAGGACGCGATGGGTTGGCCGGTTGCGGCAGATTGCACCAAAAGCGCATCACGCCCTGCCGCAAACCCGTGTCGATAGGCGATTGTCGCAGGGGCCTCTCCGCTGGTGATTTGCACCAGCTTTCGGGCCTGCTCATTCGATAGCCGCAAGGTGTCGGCAGGTGCCCCACCGATGAACGCCAGACGCCGCAGCGGATCAGGGGCGAAACCGTGCAGGTCTTCCAAATGCACAAGCACCGCCAAACTGCCCGCATCCGCGCCGGGCAACACCTGCGCAAGGCCGCCTGTGCTGGCCAGTGCCGCCGTCGCAGGGGCCGGATCAGGGGCCGCCAGCAGTTTGAGCATTTCCGCCGTCACCCGTTCGACCGACAGCGATTGCAGACCCTCGATATTGGCCGCACAGGCCGCAAGGCCCTCACGGTCAGGCCCTTCCGCCGGATCGCCATACCACGCATAAAACCGGAAAAAGCGCAGGATACGCAGATAATCCTCTTTGATCCGCTGGTCGGCGTCTTCGATAAACCGGACACGCCGCGCTTGCAGATCGTGCAGACCGCCCAGCGGGTCAACCAAATGGCCGTCAGGGCCGGCATAAAGGGCGTTCATCGTGAAATCACGGCGGCGGGCGTCGTCAGTCATGTTGTCGGCAAAGGCGACGGTCGCGCGACGTCCGTCGGTGGCGACGTCGTGGCGGAAGGTTGTGATTTCGAACGGGATACCATCCTGCACCAGCGTCACCGTGCCATGGTCGATGCCGGTCGGAACCGCCCTGATCCCTGCGTCCCTTGCGAGGTCCATAACGGTTTCCGGTAGGGCATCGGTGCACAGATCAAGGTCGGCGACCGGCGCACCCAAAAGCTCGTTGCGCACACAACCGCCCACAAACCACGCCTGATAGCCCGCATCAGTCAGCAAACGGCAGACTGTTTGCGCGGCATCGCTTTGCAGCCAAGATGCGGTAATATCCGTCACCCCATGCGCGCCGCCAGACCGCGCAGGATACGCGCGGTCGCGCCCCAGATATAATAAGGGCCAAAAGGCACCGTGTAATAAAGCCGCTTGCGCCCCTGCCAGCGACGCCCCTCGATGCGATACATGGCCGGGTCCAAAAGATGGTTCAGTGGGGTTTCAAAGACTTCGCTGACCTCGCCCACTTCGGCAACAGGATCATAATGCCCGTTGATCAGGGCAAGAACCGGCGTCACCCGATACCCTGTCACCGTCTGGTGCGCAGGCAATTGGCCAAGCACATCGACAATGCCGGATGGCAGACCGATTTCCTCGCGCGCTTCGCGCAGGGCCGCATCGACAAGCGTCGCATCCGTCGGGTCCTGCTTGCCACCGGGAAAGGCAATCTGTCCAGGGTGATGTTTCAACCGCGCAGAGCGTTTTGTGAGGATAACAGTCTCTGTTTCGGCCCGAATGCCAATTAGAACCGCCGCAGGGGTCAGCTTGATCTCGGGGATTTTGACGTCTGCATTCAGGTCAAAATCAGAGGATGCATCGCCTGTGACGGCCAATGCATCCTCAAGTTTCTTGCGCAGATCAGGCACCGGTGTCCTTGGCCTCGAACCCCAGCGTGTCGGGCGCAAAGATATAATGCGAGCCGCAGAACTGGCAGTCGGCAGTGACGGTGCCTTCGGCTGTGGTCATCGTGGCGATGTCCTTGGCCGAATAGATCGACAGGCTTTGGCGCACTTTGTCCTCTGAACAGCTGCAACCGAATTTAACCGGCTGGGCGTCATAGACGCGGGGCGCCTCTTCGTGGAACAGGCGCACCAAAAGGTCGGTCGGGGCAACGCTGGGGCCGATCAGTTCAAGATCCTCGACCGTATCAAGCAGGACATTGGCGCGATTCCAGTTCTCGCCCTCATCCGCATCTAGGATATCTGTGGCGTCCAACAGGCCCGCCTCACCGGACCCGCCTTCACCTGTGACCGACGGCGACGCCTTTGGCATATGCTGCAACATCACGCCACCCGCGCGCCAATGTGTGCCTTGCCCGCGCAGATGCGAAAGGCCATAGGACAAAGAGAACCGCGTGGGCAGCTGTTCGGATTGGGCAAAATAGGTTTCTGCACACGAAGCAAGCGATCCGCCAGCGATGGGTGTGATCCCCTGATAAGGGGCCATGCCTTCGCCCTGATCGATCAGAATAGCGAAATACCCCTGCCCGATCTGGCTAAAGGGATCGGCCGACTGATCCAATGTGTCGGCATCATAGGACGCATAGGCGCGAATGCGCGCGGGCTCTCCGTCATCGGTGGGGCCGTAGTAATCGGTGGCAATCAGGCGCGCAGGGCCAGAGCCGCGCACTTGTAACGACAATTTCCAGCGCAGTTTGACCGTCTGGCCGATCAAAGCGGTCAGCAAAGCCATCTCTGCCACCAGACCTTCGATCATGGGGGGATAGTTGTGCTGCTTCAGGACCTGCTCCAACACGCCATCAAGACGGGCCACCCGTCCACGGATGTCGGAGGCGTCAAGTTGGAATGGCAGGACGGTATCGTCCCAAGCGATTTGGGTGCCGAGGCTCATGGTCTTTCCTAACAAGTCTTTGGATGGCATACCGCGCCTATATAGGCGGGGCAAGGCGGCGTCCAAGGGGGCAAGCTATGATCAGACGGTATGGCGACACGCCAATAAGCGGGCAGCGGTACAAACTGCGGCCCGGTGTCTACGCGATTTTGCCGCTGCAAGGGCGGCTTTTGCTGACCTATCAGGGCGATCCGCATTACGAGGTGCAACTGCCCGGAGGCGGCATTGATCCGGGGGAGCATCCGCTGAACGCCCTGCACCGCGAAGTGTTCGAGGAAACAGGCTGGCGCATAGCTGGCCCGCGCAAGCTGGGCAGCTTCCGGCGGTTCACCTTTATGCCGGAATATAACATCTGGGCGGAAAAGCTGTGCCATATCTATCTGGCGCGGCCCGTCCGGCCCCATGGTCCACCGTCAGAGGCGGGACACATCCCGCTATGGCTGCAACCGCAGGACGCGGTGGGCGAGCTGTATAACGACGGGGATGCGGATTTTGTGGCAGCAACCTGCCTCTAGCTGTTTTTTGATGCCCAGAAAGCCTGTGCCTGTGCAACTGCGTCAGGGTTCAACGTAAAGCCCAGACCGGGCTTGTCATTGATGGCCAAGGTCCCGTCCGCCAGCGTCAAATCGGGGCTTTGAATAATATCCCACGCGAGAAAATGGTTCATATATTGATTGGCGTCATCAAGGTTTGGCAACACCGCGCCAGCCTGTAACGCAGCGCAAGTGGTGATCCCTGTCTCATAAAGCCCGTGAATGCAGATATCGACGCCCGCAGCCTCTGCAATCCGTCCGGCTTTGACAAAGCGGGTGATCCCGCCGGTTTCATGCAGCCCCAGAACAATCAGATCAGCCGCATCCGCACGCAGGGTAGCAGCGACATCTTCGGGGGTAAAGTTCACCTGATCCGCACCGATCGCAACAGGGCTGGCACGGCGCACGGAGGCCAAGGCCGCCAGACTATCGGCTGGTGTCGGCTGTTCGACCATTTCGACGCCGCATTTTGCCATCGCGGCAATCATGCGGCCCGCACGTACAGGGGTCCATTTTTCATTGGCGTCAACGCGCAACCGGATATCGGGACCGATGACGTCCCGCACCGCCTGAACCGTGGCAAGGTCAAGCGCATCACCGCGCCCCACCTTCAGATAAATCGTCTGAATGCCCTGCGCGACCAGAAGAGCGGAATCTGCGGCAACCTCTTGTGCCGTTTCACCCATCGCAAAACCGAAATACGAAATCCGGTCACGCACCGCACCGCCCAGCAGTTGATGAACGGGCCGTGCGACAGCCTTGCCCATTACATCCCACAAAGCCATTTCCAGCCCGGCCAAGACCTGCCCCGCAAAACGCGGCGCGCTGCAAGTGCCCAAGGCCTGAAACAGGGCATGATAGGCATCCTGCATAAGGCGTGCGTTTTGAAACGGATCCTGCCCGACGCACATCGCGCTAGCCTGATCCAGAAATCCGGCCACAGCAGCGGCATTAGGGGTGGCCACAGTTTCGCCGTAGCCGGTCACGCCAGCATCAGTTTCAACGGTGACCAGCAAGACCTCTGCCCCGTGGATGATGCCTTGGGCCCAATAGTAAGGCTTTTTGTAGGGAACCAGCAGAGGGGTCGTGGTAACAGCTGTGATTTTCATAAGACCCAGTATTCCGCCCATATGGAGTGCAATGCAAGAAACATGAAAAAACCGAAGGCGCGGCCACATCCTTGCCCCTTTTCGAAAAACCCGCTATCGCGCCCTGCAAAACCCCTTGACGTAAAGGCGCACCCTTATGACTGCCCCGAAAAAAGTTGTTCTGGCCTATTCCGGTGGCCTTGATACCTCGATCATCCTCAAATGGCTGCAGACCGAATATGGCTGCGAGGTCGTGACCTTCACCGCTGACCTTGGTCAGGGCGAAGAACTGGAACCGGCCCGCAAAAAGGCCGAGATCATGGGCGCATCCGCCATCTATATCGAGGACCTTCGCGAAGAATTCGTCCGAGACTTCGTTTTCCCGATGTTCCGCGCCAATGCACTGTATGAAGGGCTGTATCTGCTGGGCACATCCATCGCCCGCCCCCTGATTTCCAAGCGGCTGGTCGAAATCGCCGCCGCCGAAGGCGCCGACGCGGTGTCCCATGGCGCAACCGGTAAAGGCAACGATCAGGTCCGTTTCGAACTGGCTGCCTATGCGCTGAACCCCGAGATTAAGGTCATCGCCCCGTGGCGCGAATGGGACCTCAGCAGCCGGACCAAGCTGATCGAGTTTGCTGAAAAGCACCAGATCCCCGTCGCCAAGGACAA
>JBFEQR010000084.1:0-7802 GCA_041549425.1 Yoonia sp.
GAATTCGGTCGTCCAACCGAAACCTCATCGTATATATTCAAGCATAAGAGAACGTTAGGTTTTTGGGGGATTTTGGATGCACCAAGAACAGACATTAAACGAGGCTCAACTGCGTCGTGTTTTACACTACTGCTGCAGCCGTCGTCACCCAGTTAGGGGCCAGACCATTGTCATGGTCAGCTTCTACGCTGGGCTGAGGGCCAAGCAAATTGCAGCGCTGAAGGTTGATGACGTGTTTGACGAAGATGGCAATGTGCGCGAGCAGTTCATTCTGTCAGCAGTGCAGAGCAAAGGCGGCAAAACACGCACAGTGTACTTGAGCCAGCGTCTGCGCAGGTCGCTTAGCGAATATGGCGCGACTATCAGCTTGTGCCATTGCGCCGGGAACAGCCTGCTGCGTTCATCTTTGGTCGAAAACCTTGGCGCGCAGCCTTTGGGACGCTTAATCCAATTCCTCAAGCAACCATTCCGCGCGCTGGATATGGGCCTGCGCGATTCCAAGCTTCCCCTCCAGTCGAGCCTTTTTGTCCGCTGATGTCGCTGCGGCGATCTCAGCCTCCAGTTCCGTCGATTTTGCGCGCAACTTCTGCAAGACCGCCTCCACATGGCTGGGCTTGATCTTGCTCGCCTTTCCGCCTTTGAGACGCGCGTTGTAGTCCTCCACTTTCGCAGCAAGCTTTTTCAGACCCATCTTCGCTGCTCCGTTGCGGTCCTGGCGGTATCACACTGGACGTGTTTCATGACGGTCTCGTGACAGTCTTTTCGGACACATGGGAGCCCGACTGGTTCTCTGGTTCAGCCATCGCTTCGTCGAGTTCTTCTTCGTCCAGCGATAGCAGGCTCTCCACTTCAGCCATCGCGTTGTCGCGTTCAATATAATAGCTGCGCGCAACTTTGATTAGGTCACGCATGGCACCGTAGGCGTATCCAGAGTCATTCATAAAGGATGTCGCGGCGACCGCGCTCAGTTCCCCGTTGCGGATCAGCGTGTCAACGCGTTTGGACGTCGATCGTGCGTCCTCTTCGATCCGGGCGCGTTCCTGATCAAGCCAAAGCGCACTGCGATCCTCAGGGGCAGCCATACCAAGTTTGCGGACCTCTACCACGATCCGTGCGATTTCGGTGCGCAGACCGTCATAGAGTTCCGTCACGACCCTTTGGGGGCGTATCGTGTAGCGCAAGATATTCTTGCGCAGGTGCTTAACTGACTTAACCGCTTGCACGATATCGCTTGCAACATCACGCATGGCATAAACACGGTCCGCGATTTCCGGCGCAAGCCGCTTGTCCCCGGCGCGCGTCGTAAATTCCACGATGGCCGCGTATAGCGTCTTCACATGGCGTTCATAGTCCTCATCTATGTCCAGTTCCACTGGACTGCGGCTTCTCCGAACCAGGGCTGCAACGTCGCTTGTCGAGAATACCTGATCGCGGTGTAGATTGAGCCCGTGCAGGATGAGTTCTATTGCGTTCTCGTACAGGTGAAGCACTTCCTTGCGCAGCGCGCTCTCAAAGGTCTGCGGAAATTCATCGACCGCCTCATTCAGGTAACGAGGGCGGCTGACATCTTGAACGGGTTCCGTGATCCGGCGTTCAAGGAAGGCGATGAGCTGGGTCAGGAACGGCAGCATCAGCGCCACGCCGAGAACGTTGAAGATCGTGTGGAACACCGCGAGCTTCATTGCGTAGTCGCCCTGGGCGATCCCCACGGCATCACTGATCCAGTCAACTGAATCCCGTAGTGGTGCGAGAAAGACGAGCGCAACAATCGCTGTAGCCATGTTGAAAATGAGATGTGCCAGCGCCAATCGCTTGCCCTGAAAATTCGCCCCAAACGCGCTGATGATGGCGGTAATCGTTGTGCCGATATTCGCGCCGATGGCCAACGCCAACGCGTTTTCATAGCTGATCTGACCGGCGGCCAATGCTGTAAGGATCAGGACCATAGTGGCATGGCTCGACTGCATGATAACGGTCGCGGTGGTTCCGATCAGGGAATAGACGAACAGACCCAGTAATCCCGTGAGCGCAAAGCGCGTCAGGTCAATGTGGTCTTTGAAGGCGTCGAACCCCTCTTTCATGTGGTGGATGCCGAGAAACAGAAACCCAAGCCCTGCCACCGCATAGCCAATGCCCCGCAGTTGCTTTGACTTCTGGAACACCAGAATGATGCTCAGCGCGATCATTGGCATGGCGTAGGCCGCAATGTTGATCTTTAGTCCAAGCCCTGCGACCAACCATGCCCCTGTCGTCGTCCCGATATTCGCACCAAAAATGATCCCCACGCCGCCAATGAGCGACATCAGCCCGGCGCTCAGAAATGAGATTGTAATGACCGAGACCAGGGAACTGGATTGCAGAAGCGTGGTCGAAATTATCCCAAACGAGATCGCACGAGGTGTCGAGCCTGTCGCCCGCTCTAATATCCGTTCCAAAGCGCCGCCACTAAATAGCTTGAACCCATCCTCCAGCATCAGCATGCCGAAAAGAAAGATCGCGACGCCGGCCGCGATTTCCTGCGCGTCAGGACTGAACCAGAAGGCCAACAGCAACCCGCCGATAACGAGGGGAAGATAATAACGCGTCATTCTGGTGAAGCTGTCGAAAGCGTCACCCAGACATTAGGTCCTGACTTGGGCTGGCAATACTCACCTGATCCGATCTGATCCGTTCTTCCCGCCACTGAGCGCATTCCCTGCTAGGTGTTGTAATTCCAAAACATAACGATGTGTAAAGTGCTGTCATTGACATGGCTCATGGCGGCTTTCTTTCGTTCTGTGATGGTCGGTTCACGAACATTCGCGCCGACCGGGGGGGATCCGTGCCGTGTTGAGAACCGAGAAAATCGAAAATGCCGCCCAGCGAAACCGCGATGAGTTGGTTCGTTTTGGGACCGCCTTGCTCTTCATCGTGGGCATCATGCTGTTCACCATCGTCCGAACTGATGGAGGCATCGACGGGACACTGCTGGTCGCAGCCGCGATGATCGGCGGATACATGGCGATGAACATTGGTGCTAACGATGTCGCAAATAATGTCGGACCCGCTGTCGGATCACATGCCATCACGCTGACCGGAGCCATCTTCATCGCGGCCTTTTTTGAGGCTGGTGGCGCGCTTGTCGCCGGTGGAGATGTTGTTGGGACAATCAAGAGCGGGATCATTGATCCTGATCTCGTCGCTGACCGGGACACTTTCATCTGGATCATGATTGCGGCACTTCTGGCTGCTGCGGTGTGGTTAAACTTCGCAACCGCTATTGGCGCGCCTGTGTCCACAACACATTCTATCGTCGGCGGGGTCCTTGGCGGTGGGGTCGCAGCGGCGGGCTGGGGCATCGCGGATTGGTCCGTGGTGGGCCAGATCGCGGCAAGCTGGGTGATCTCACCGATGTTGGGCGGGTTGATTGCTGCAGGTTTCCTCTTTCTCATTAAACGCACGATCACTTACAAACAGGATGTGCTGGCAGCGGCCAACCGGATGGTGCCAGTACTGGTGGCGCTCATGGCATGGGCGTTTGCAACTTACCTTATGCTGAAAGGCGTCAAGAAAGTCATCGCAGTGTCATTCCCCATGGCGTTCTTGATCGGGATCGTCGCAGCCTGCGTTGTTTACCTGATCATGCGGCCCTACATCGCGCGGAAGACGGCGCAGCTGAACAATCACAAGGCTAGCGTCAACGATCTATTTACTGTCCCTCTGATTTGCGCGGCTGCCCTGCTCAGTTTCGCCCATGGCGCAAATGACGTCGCCAATGCAGTTGGCCCGCTTGCAGGGATCAACGAGGCAATCACCGAGGGTGGCGTTTCAACAAAAGCCGAAATTCCAATTTGGGTCATGGCAGTCGGTGCGATCGGTATTGCGTTGGGTCTAGCGCTTTATGGCCCGAAACTGATCCGAACCGTTGGCAGCGAGATCACCGAACTCGACAAGATCCGCGCTTTTTGCATTGCGATGGCTGCGGCGATTACCGTCATTATCGCATCGCAGCTCGGGTTGCCGGTCAGCTCAACGCATATTGCTGTCGGGGGCGTGTTTGGCGTTGGCTTCCTGCGAGAATATATCAAGTCGAGCTATGCGAGAATGCTCACTGATATACGGGAACATCACGCTGACAGTGACCCGGTTGCGGTCGAAAAATTCTTGGCAGACTTCGAAAACGCAGATGTCGCTACCAAGGGGGTGATGCTGCGCGAGATGAAGGCGCAAGCGTCCACAGACCGTCTGCTGGGAAAACAGGAAAGACGCGGTCTGGGGCGCGTTCATCACGTCGAATTGGTAAAACGCAACCTCTTGCTGCGCATCGCAGCAGCCTGGATCATCACAGTTCCTATCGCAGCGGTCTTGGCAGCAATGTTCTTTTTTATGATCCGGGGAATGATGCTGCCTTGAGAATGCTAAAGATTTACTGAGGCAGCTTCTGGCGACCCTCCATCTTGCGGTGTTATTCAGTTTAGGCTCATTTCTGCTGTTCGCTGCGGGACACACCAAGGTCTGCCATGCGGGAGGGATGTTGCCGTAAGGAAGGCGTTGCTGCCTGGCGGGCGTGGACTTTCGGAAATTGCTGGACAGATGTCTTTTCGCAACGCAGGCTTGGCGGACAACATCGATTTCCAATGCTATTCCCAGAAAGGAACTCGTAATGACCGAAGTTGTCTTCGATCTGCCGGGCAAGACGCGCGAACTGGTCTCACCGTTACTCGATTCTACGCAGTGGAATGGGTTTGAATTTCGCGATGGCGACGTCGTCGTAAATACCTATGGCAAGAGTGGGACGACATGGACGCAGGCCATTCTGGTGCAACTCCTCCACGGCGCCCCCGAAGCACCGCGCGTGAACAACATCTGCCGCTGGATCGACTGCGGTTTCGGTCAGGAAGGTCGTCTGGAGGCGATTGCGGCGCAGAAGCATCGTCGCATTCTTAAATCTCACCTGCCGCTTGACGCGATGGGGATTTCACCGACGGCCAAATACATCCACGTGTCGCGCGATGGACGAGACGTTGCCTGGAGCACTCACAATCATCTCTTCAATTCCGTGGATGGATTCTATGACATGCTCAACAGCAGCCCGAATGCCGCGGGCCTGCCGCTCGAACGTCCCACTGACGACCTTCGGGCATATTTCCACGACTGGGTGGAGACGAGCGCCTTCATGGGTGCAGAATTCTTCGATGTGACGCGCGGCTGGTGGAACGTGCGCGACCTTCCGAACGTGTACCTGTTGCATTATCAGAATCTGAAAGACGATCTACCGGGACAAGTGAGACGTCTGGCAGATTTCCTGGATATCGAACTCGACGCAGATCTGCTGGGCAAGGTGCTTGAGCATGTGAGTTTCGACCACATGAAGAAGCACGCAGAAACAATGTTCCCGGATCTTCCTTTGAAGCGCGGCGGTAGCGACTTCATCAACAAGGGTACCAACGGTCGCTGGCGCGACATTCTGACTGCTCAGGACATCGCGAAGTACGAGGCAAGAGCGCTCGCCGAATTGGGCGAGGACTGCGCACATTGGGTCGCCACCGGCGAAATGCGGTAAGGCATCGGACTTCGTGCCTCTCATGACTGCTTCGGGCTCGAAGTTGTCGCGCTATTCTTTGAGCGTGACCTCGCCCTCAACGGTCGTGACGACCCGGCCCGACGTTGGCGAATAAACACTGTAATAAGTGCCACCACCGGACTGGATCCCCTCTTGGGTTCCTGAGCCACCAACCGAGTACCAGATACCAGCATTTCGACCTTCTGAAACGTGGGTAGCGGTGACGACGATCCAGTGCCAAGGGCCAGCGGTGCGGTATCCGGCACTGAAAGGCGGGAAGGGGTTTGTTTCGGGAAAATGCGTTTCTCTTTACGTTTCTGCCACCGCCTCTTCGGGTGCCCTCTAGGGCTGCTTTTGCTTCCTCATGGGCATCGACGATCCCCTTTCAGAAATTTCGCGAATGGCTTGTGCCAATCGGTCTTCGTCAAAGCCTGTTGCGCGTTCTAAATGCCCGAGATTCTGCGCCAGGATCTGCAGAAGGCGCAGCGGATCGCCTTTGCGGATGCGTGTTTTGCGCGACGTGATCCCACCACGGTCCTCGATGGTCTGCTCATATTCCACGAACGGGTCTTGCCCTGCGCATGCCGCGATATCGACATGTGGGGCGCCCGTCACGATATCGCGCGTTATCACTGGCTTGTTGGGCTCAAAAGTCTGGGTTTGAATGTAGCGCAGAATGCTGGAGGCGGAGGCAGCGGGCGCGTCGGCACCAAGCTCGTAGCCCCGTAGCCGCTCTTGGACCTCGTCTCTTGCCAGCAGCTCGGGCCAAATCTTATGTGGCTCTTCATAGCCCGCGACACGTGCCGCTGTTGTGCCATCGAAGGTGTCGCGGAAAGCGCTGACAAAAGTTTCCAATTGCGCCGACGTGAGCGGTTCGGTCCGCGCGCGTGGAATGAGTTCTTTGGGCGGTTCGGTCTTACGGCGCGCCATCTGCATCACCTTCTCTTGCGGCTTCCGCGTTGAGGGTGCGGATGATATCGCGCAGGGCCGTGCGCCCACGTGACTCCGCTTCAGCGCGGTAGCGCATCGACAGTGCGAAGTCTTTTAGCGATGTGTCATGCACCGGCAGTGTTATCGGATCCCCGGACTGCCCTAAGTCTGAAACACTGTCCGGTCTGCCGATAAGCTGGTCCAGAATGGCGGCCTGATGCGCAACGGCGCGCGCGATCTGTGTGCGTTCTTGTGCAAAGCGCCAAAGCATCACGGTTGGGACGGCCTGCATGTCCGGGTCTTCCAGCCAACTCTCCACCAGAGCGGTGATCGCTTGTGTGTCTGGGCTTGCACGGGTCAGGCCATGTTTGCGCGCATTCTGTGGGACACGCGCCCGTCCTTGCAGCGTGCGCGGACCTGTTGCGCGAGACCTTGAAGCTTTAGGCGAAGACTCGGTCATCGGCGCGCGTCCAAAACCACCGCGTCTTCAATCGGCGCCTCTTTGTGGTTGCGCGGGCGGCGCGCATCCTTCTGGAGCTGCCGGTAGTCTGCAAGGAGGTTGCGGCGGCGGCGCTCGAGCCGTTCGATTTGTTTATCAAGCATCTCGAACAGGTAGATGTTGGCGACATAGGCCTCGTTGTGCGCGACTTCCGGATCCATCCCAAGTGACACGATCCTCGCACTTGCGTCCGGGCAGCCTTGCGCCCAGGCGAGCGCCAGCGTCTCGCTTGCCTGCGCGTCCAGAGACGCTTTGCGGGTGAGCAAGTTGAACATCGGTTCGACCGCTTTTTGCCACATCAACAGGTGCTTGCGGGCCCGCAATTGGTCGCATTCAACTGTCACCGCGCCGACATCGGCTGCGAGGTCTTTTTCCAAAGCCGTCCGCGGGCCGAGCTCGTCTATGTAGGCGTTGATCCCGTGGGTGTAGTTGGCTGCCGCCATGCCCGGAATATGTCGTTGCAGCGTGGCTGGTTTTGCATCTGTTGGTGCAAGCTTGTTCGGCTGTTTTGCGCGCGGTGCCATGGGGTGCTCCTTTCGGTTTGGAACATGCATGGCACAGTAGATTGTGTGGGGCAATGCATTTGTATCTAGATATTGTGCCTAAATGAGATCATCATACCTTAACGGTACTATATGTAGTGTTCTGCTTGGGCAGCGATGACGTGATGCGCGGCTTAGAGAAACAGCTGCCGGGCAGGTTTTTTTGTCCGTCCACACCGTTCAGGTCATCCCTTGTACAGGGATGCACGTGACGACAGAAGCGTTAGCGCGACGCTCTGGCGAGTTGTGGTCTTTTCTTCTGGACGCCCAATGATTTTAGCGCACTATC
>JBFEQR010000085.1:0-7772 GCA_041549425.1 Yoonia sp.
GCGGCAGCAAATGGGTCTACATCTCGGGCGGCTTCCTGATCGGGGGGGCCATGGGGAATGTGATTGATCGCTTCTTCTATGGCGCTGTCGCGGATTTCCTGAACATGTCCTGCTGCGGGTTCAGCAACCCTTATGCCTTCAACGTGGCCGATATCGCGATTTTCGTCGGTGCTGTCGGGCTTGCCTTTCTTGCAGAGAATGGCAAGAAATCGGCGTGACCTTGCACCGCAATTGCGGTAGAGAACGACGATAATCGTGAAGGACCTTTTGTGATGCGTGCGCTTCTTTTCCCAGTATTGGCCCTGATGCTGACCGCTGCCTGTGGCAGCGGCGGGACCGAAGGCAAGCCGTTTCGCAGCGTAGGCCCCGAACAAAGCACGTTTCTCGTAACGCCTGCGGACCCGCTTGAAGTGCCGCCATCACTGGCATTGCCACGGCCAACACCGGGCGGCGTGAACCGCGCCGAGCAATAGCAGCCCGCTCACAACTGCGTATGGTGCCTTGAACCCTGCGGGTGCAGGCGTATTTCCTTGCGCAAGGATCAACAAAAAGGGTGCCCATGAAACCTATTCTTGCCGGACTGGCTTTGATTGCGTCGACC
Organism: Yoonia sp.; assembly: GCA_041549425.1. Taxonomy (GTDB): domain Bacteria; phylum Pseudomonadota; class Alphaproteobacteria; order Rhodobacterales; family Rhodobacteraceae; genus Yoonia. The sequence goes on from JBFEQR010000085.1 coordinate 602, forward strand.
TTTTCTGCACAGGCCGAAGAGGTGACAACCTACATGCTGGACAACGGCATGGAGGTCGTGGTGATCGAAGACGACCGCGCGCCTGTCGTGGTGCACATGCTGTGGTATAAAATCGGGTCCGCAGACGAACCTGTCGGCGCATCCGGTGTGGCGCATTTTCTGGAACACCTGCTGTTCAAGGGCACCGATGTGCTGGAACCGGGCGAGTTTTCGGCCACAGTTGCCGCCAATGGCGGCAGCGACAACGCATTCACCAGCTATGACTATACCGCCTATTTCCAAAGGGTTGCCGCCGATCGGCTGGAATTGATGATGCAGATGGAAAGCAACCGGATGAACAATCTGGTTATCACCGAAGCAGACGTCGAAACAGAGCGGCAGGTTGTTCTGGAAGAACGCAACCAGCGCACCGAAAACAGCCCCGGCGCTTTGGCGCGCGAACAATTCCGCGCCGCCCTGTTCCAGAACCACCGCTACGGTGTGCCCATCATCGGCTGGAAACACGAGATGGAGCAACTGGACCTTGCCGATGCCCTGTCCTTCTATGACCTTTACTATTCGCCCAACAATGCCGTGCTTGTCGTCGCTGGCGACGTTGTACCGACAGAGGTGCTGGCGCTGGCGAAAACATATTACGGCGTGATCCCCGCCGAAGAAAACCTGCCCGTGCGCGAACGCCCGCAGGAACCGCCCCAACGCGCCGAACGCCGGATCACCTATGTCGATGAACGCGTCAGCCAACCCTATCTGGTGCGCAGCTATCTTGCGCAGGAACGCGATCCGGGCGCACAGCAAGAGGCCGCAGCACTTGTCTATCTGGCAGAGCTTTTGGGCGGTTCGCCTTTCACCTCTGCGCTTGGTCAGGCCCTGCAGTTCGACACGCAAACGGCCATTTTCACCAGCGCATCCTACAATGGCTCAACGCTGGACAGTGCCACTTTCGACTTTGTTGTGGCACCTTCCGAAGGTGTCACTCTGTCTCAGGCCGAGGCGGCAATGGACGCGGAAATCGCGCGTTTCCTTGATGCGCCGATTGATCCCGCGCGCATGGAAAGCATCCGCACCCAACTGCGCGCGTCCGAGATCTACGCAAAGGACGACACCCAAGGGCTTGCCCGCCGGTATGGTGCCGCCCTGACCCAAAGCCTGACCGTTGAAGATGTGCAGGCATGGCCGGACATCCTGCAAGCTGTGACCCCCGACGACATCAAGGCCGTAGCCGCCAAAACCCTGAACCGCGACCAATCCGTCACCGGCTGGGTCGTCGCATCCCAAGAGGAGGCACGCTAATGCGGCGCTTGATCATTGCCTTTTGTCTGGCCTTTCTCGGGACCACAGCGCAGGCTGAAATCGACATCAAAGAGGTCACATCACCCGGTGGCATCAACGCGTGGGTGGTCGAAGAACCCGAAATCCCGTTCATCGCACTTGAAATCCGCTTTCGCGGCGGTGCCGCGCTTGACCTGCCGGACAAACGCGGGGCGATCAATCTGATGACCGGCCTTCTGGAAGAAGGCGCAGGCGACATGAACGCGCAGGAATTCCAGACGGCCCGCGAAGCCCTTGCCGCCAGTTACAGTTTTCGGGCGCGTGACGACACCATCGCGATCTCTGCCCGTTTTCTGACCGAAAACAAGGATGAAGCCCTTGCCCTGCTGCGCAAGGCGCTGGTTGATCCGCGTTTTGACCAAGAGGCGCTTGACCGCGTCCGCGCGCAGGTTCTGTCCGGCATCGCCAGTGATGCAAAGGACCCCGGCACAATCGCGGGCCGCGTTTTTGATGCCGCAGCCTTTGGCGACCATCCTTACGGGTCGTCGAGCGATGGCACGGTTGAAAGCGTCACGGCACTGACACGGCAGGACATGTTCGCCGCGCATCGCAACGCCATGACGCGCGACCGGCTTTATGTGTCCGTGGTCGGCGACACCACAGCCGAGGCCGTTGGCGGCATGCTGGACGATCTTTTGGGGGCCTTGCCTGACACCGGCGTGCCTTCGCCCCCAAAGGCCGGTTTCGCGCTTGAGGGCGGGATCACGGTCGTGGACTTTGACACGCCGCAGTCTGTGGCCCTTTTCGGGCATCGGGGCATAAAGCGCGATGATCCCGATTTCTTTGCAGCCTATATCGTCAACCATGTCCTTGGCGCAGGCGGCTTTGAATCGCGGCTGATGCAAGAGGTCCGCGAAGAACGCGGGCTGACCTACGGGATCAGCACGTTTCTTATGCCGATGTTCCACGCCGAATTGATGCTGGGACAGGTGGCGTCTTCTAACGACACCATCGCCGAAGCCATTGACGTCACCCGCAACGAATGGGCGCGCATGGCAAATGAGGGGATGACCGCCGAAGAACTGGCCGCCGCCAAGACATATCTGACTGGTGCCTATCCCCTGCGGTTTGACGGCAACGCCGAGATTGCAAAGATCATGGTGGGGATGCAGATGGTGGACCTGTCGCCGGATTATGTGGTGAACCGCAACGACTTTATCGAAGCGGTAACCTTGCAAGAGGCGAACCGCGTCGCGTCAGAGCTGATGCAGCCGGATGATTTGCACTTTGTCGTGGTCGGAAAACCGGAGGGGCTGGAGGGCACGCAATAGCGTTTTCCCACTCGCAGAATCGCGGCTATCCATGCTAGACCTTGTGGCATGGCTATCGCAGACCCCCAGATAAAGCAGCAACCGGTGATCCGGCAGCTTGACGAAGCCGCAATCAACCGGATTGCGGCGGGCGAGGTGCTGGAACGTCCGGCCTCTGCTGTGAAGGAACTTGTTGAAAACAGTATTGATGCGGGCGCGCGCCGGATCGAAGTGGTCATCGCCGATGGCGGCAAGACGCTGATCCGCGTGACCGATGACGGCTGCGGGATGTTCCCCGATGATCTGCCGATCGCGCTTTCGCGGCACGCGACATCCAAGATCGACGGTAGCGATCTGCTGAATATCACCTCCTTCGGGTTTCGGGGCGAGGCTTTGCCGTCCCTTGGCGCGACGGGCCGCCTGACGATCACGTCACGTGCTGGCGGGCATGAGGCCGCACAAATCACCGTTGCCGGCGGCAGGACTGACGCTGTGAAGCCCGCGGCCCTGTCCGCAGGAACCGTGATCGAACTGCGCGACATGTTCTACGCGACCCCTGCCCGCCTGAAGTTCCTGCGCACCGACCGCGCAGAGGCGCAGGCGATCAGCGATGTGGTCAAACGCCTGTCGATGGCCGAACCTTTTGTGACCTTCATCCTGCGCGATGCGTCGAATGGTGACCAGCGCACGACCTTCCGCGCTGATGCGGAAACCGGCGATCTGTTCGATGCGCTGCACGGGCGGTTGCGTACCGTGCTGGGCAAGGATTTCGCTGAAAATGCGCTGGCCATCGACGCCGAAAGGGACGGGTTCCACCTGACAGGCTATGCCGCCTTGCCCACCTATTCGCGCGGTGCGGCGGTGGCGCAGTATCTTTTTGTCAACGGTCGCCCCGTGCGGGACAAGATGCTGCTGGGTGCCTTGCGTGCGGCCTATATGGATGTGCTGTCGCGTGACAGGCATCCGGTGGCGGCCTTGTTTGTTGACTGTGATCCGACGCTGGTGGACGTGAACGTGCATCCCGCGAAATCCGAAGTGCGCTTTCGCGATCCCGGCACAGTGCGCGGGCTGATCGTATCGGGCCTGCGGCACGCGCTGGCGGACGCGGGCCATCGGGCATCGACGACTGTGGCCAACGCCACTTTGGGCGCGATCACACCGCAGCCCACAACCGCGCGGGTCTACCAGATGGACCGCCCCAGCTTTAGCGCGCGGTCAATGACGTTTCAGGCGCAGGCACCCGGATTTGGCGAAGCCCCCTCGGCCCGCATCGAACCTGTCATCGCAGATGAACCGGACGATCTGCCGCTTGGTGCCGCGCGGGCGCAAGTGCATGAAAACTACATCATCGCGCAGACCGAAAGCGGGATCGTCATCGTAGACCAGCACGCCGCGCATGAGCGTCTGGTCTATGAAAAGCTGAAGTCGCAAATGGCTGAAAACGGGGTCGCGGCGCAGGCCTTGCTGATCCCCGAAATCGTCGAACTGTCCGAGAATGAAGCGGCACATCTGCTAGAGATCGCGCCGGACCTGTCCCGCCTTGGCCTAACCGTTGAACCTTTTGGCGGCAGTGCCGTCGCTGTGCGCGAAACCCCCGCAATTCTGGGACAGGTCAACGCAAGCGCGATGATCCGCGACATCATCGACGAACTGGCCGACCAAGGCGATAGCGCGTCGGTGCAAGCCAAGATCGAAGCGATCCTCAGCCGCGTTGCCTGCCATGGCTCGATCCGGTCAGGGCGGCGGATGCAGGCGGCCGAGATGAACGCACTGCTGCGCGAGATGGAAGCAACACCGCTGTCGGGGCAATGCAACCACGGGCGGCCGACCTATGTCGAACTCAAACTTGCCGATATTGAGCGGCTTTTCGGGCGCACATGATACAGATTGGTGACATGATCTTTGACCTGAGTGATCCGCTGGTCCTTGCCACATTGGTCGGCGTCGCCGTCATGCTGCTTGTCATGATCCTGATGATTGTTTCGTTGCGCCGCGCGGGGCGCTCCTCCGAGGCGTTGCTGATGGTCACCACCCAATTGGGGCGCATGTCGCAGGACGTGCAATCACTGGGTCAGGGCCAACAACAGCTTGCGGGAAATATCCAGACCGTGAGCGATGCGCAGGCCAATGCACAGGTGCAGGTTGTCCAGACCATGGAGGCGCGACTGGCCGAGGTGCAGGCAAAAATGGCCGAACGGCTTGCCGATAACGCCCTGAAATCGGCACGTTCGCTTGCGGATATGCAGGAGCGGATGAAAGACACGCTGAACGGCTCGTCCGAGAAAACCACCAAGAGCCTGACAGAGCTGCAAGAACGCCTTGCCACCATTGACCGCGCGCAGACGAATATCGAAAAACTGTCCGGCGACGTGCTGTCCTTGCAGGACATTCTGTCAAATAAACAGCGGCGCGGCATGTTTGGCGAAATCCAGCTGACCGATATCGTATCCAAGGCCCTGCCCAGCGACAGCTATGCCCTGCAAGCGACCCTGTCCAACGGCAAACGGGCCGACTGTCTGGTGCATCTGCCCAACCCGCCCGGCCCTATCGTGATCGACGCCAAGTTCCCGTTCGAGGCCTATGAAGCCTACGCCGCCGCCGAGACGCAACAGATGCAGCAGATCGCCCTGCGTGATCTGGGGCTGGCGGTGCGCAAGCACATCAAGGACATCAGCGCACGCTACATCATCGAAGGCGAAACCGCCGATGGTGCCATCATGTTCCTGCCGTCAGAGGCGGTCTACGCCGAACTTCACGCACGCCTGCCCGAGGTGGTGCGCGCCGGTTTTGATGCCCGCGTCTGGATCGTGTCCCCCACGACATGCATGGCGACGCTGAACACCATGCGCGCCATTTTGAAAGATGCACGGATGCGCGAACAGGCGGGCGAAATTCGCAAGGCCCTTCGGTTGCTGCACCGCGACGTCGAGATCATCGGCGAAAAGGCTGGCAAACTGGAAACCCATCTGCGGCAAGCCGGTGAAGATGTCTCTGGTGTGCTGACCGCCGCGACCCGAGCGGGCAAGCGGGCCGACAGGCTGGATAACTTCGATTTCGAGGAACTGGCCCCCGATCCGGAAGTCGCGCCACTGATCGCGCCAAAGACATGACGCAACGGGTCTTTATCACTGCGGGGGCAGGCGGGATCGGGCGCGTCATTGCGCAGGCCTACGCCGATCAGGGCGCGCAGGTGTATCTGTGCGATCAGGATCAGGCAGCCCTTGATACCCTGCCGGATCATTTCCACGCCAGCCGCGTGGACGTGACAGATGAGGCCGCACTCGAAGCATGGCTGCAAGCTGGCCTTGCCAGCTTGGGTGGCTGTGATGTCCTGATCAATAATGCGGGTATCGCCGGGCAGGCCGGACCGGTGGAAACGCTGGATCTAGGGCAATGGAAACACTGCCTTGCGGTCAATCTGGACGCGCAGATGATCACCTGCCGCACTATTGCCCCTGCGATGAAGGCCCAGAAGGCAGGTGTCATCATCAACATGTCGTCCACGTCCGGCTTGTTTGGCGCGCCGTTCCGCGCGCCCTATGCAGCGGCGAAATGGGCGGTGATCGGGTTCACCAAGACAATCGCCACCGAATTGGGCCCGCATGGCATCCGGTGCAACGCGATTTGCCCCGGTGCCGTCAGCGGCGACCGCATGGACCGTGTGCTGCAAGCCGAGGCAGAGGCGCGCGGCGTCACGGCAGATGATATCTATACAGAATACGCATCGGGCAGTTCGCTGCGCCGGTTCGCGGAACCCCAAGAAATCGCGGGGCTTTGCCTTTATCTGTCCTCGGATGCTGCCAAATTCGTCTCGGGTCAGGCAATCGCGGTGGATGGCAACACAGAGACCTACCACTCGGTCTAGGCCGTGATTTGCATCTTTCGGAAGATCGGTTTATAACCTTCTGAAAAATATAAAGAATGACTTGAGCGGTTTCAAAAATGAATGCAATCACATCACTGTGGCACGATTTCGTGCGCCCCATGGTGCAGCGCCCCAAACGCCTGCAAGTGGCAGCGCTGTGTTATCGCGGCAGCGGGGCCGCGATGGAAGTCCTCTTGATTACCAGCCGCGACACCGGACGCTGGATCATCCCCAAGGGCTGGCCGATGGAAGGTCTGGGATCAGGTGAAGCCGCCTTGCAGGAAGCATGGGAAGAGGCTGGCGTGCGCAACAGCACGGCACCGGCTGAACCGATTGGCAGCTACACGTACCAAAAGAAGCTAAGCGCGGGTTTGCCCGTACCGGTCGAAACGCTCGTCTACCCCGTCAAAGTGCAGGAATTGTCCGAAAAATTCCCCGAAGCCGGACAGCGCAAGCGCCGCTGGATGGCGCCGGAAGCAGCTGCAAAACTGGTACATGAAAGCGAATTGAAGGAAATCCTGCACCAGATGCGGGTTCTTTTCGCGCAAAACGTCCAACACAGTTGATTTTCACCCCCCTCCGCAGCTAGTGCACGATCAATGCAATCGGGGAGGGGCGAGTATGACGAATTTGAACGAGGGCGATCCACGCCATCTGGACACGCTGGATCGCGACCTTGCGCGATACTCCAACCTCGAACTTGCCACCAGTTATGTCGGACGGCCAC
>JBFEQR010000086.1:0-7742 GCA_041549425.1 Yoonia sp.
GCCACGTTTCATTGCAGCGACGAATTTGGCGTCATCTTCCGGCGTGGCAGGCCATGCTGTCTCGTCCTGGGTGAACATCTGGAACGTGTCGTCCCCGATCTGCACGTTGACGGTCGATTCAGACGCAAACGGATAGCCGCCGGTAAACATGACCTGACCGGTCACATTCTCGGAAGGGCGATAGAACACAATCAGGCGGATATCGCCTCTGCGCACGTCAACGACATTGCCGTCGCGTGTGTTCACAGTTTCCTTGGGGGCCGAAACCGCCCAGCATTCGTTCGGATCGCTTTCGACAAAAACGCTCCAGTCGGTATTGGCGGACACGCGGTTGCTACTGTTTTCCTGTGCAGCTGCCGCGGATGCCAAGCCCAATGCGGCGACCAAGCCAATCATACGAGAAATATTAGAAATCATGTCACAGCCTCCAAGCTGTCCTTGCCTCTGGAACCCCGATCTGCCGGTTGGTGCATCTTGCGGCACCTTTTCGGCTGGCGAGGGTGTGTTCTACGCGATACCATGCGTCTAACAAAAAACCCACCATGGGGGAAAGCCCCCAAAAGCGGTCACCGGCGCAATACCGCAACCCACACTCACATTCCATAAGGGCGAAAGAATGGCAAATCCTGTTGATCTGGTTGAGGTTTGGCGCGGCGCCTTGCTTGAATGCGTGCATCAGGGTCACGCAGTTGTGTGCGACGACACCGGTCAGATCATCGAAAGCTGGGGCGATCCTGCGGCGCTGATCTATCCACGCTCGTCGTGCAAAATGATTCAAGCCTTGCCGCTGGCCGAAAGTGGCGCTGCGTCTGCTTTGACGGGCCAGCAGCTTGCGCTTGCCACGGCGTCGCATAGTGCAGCGGCCATTCACACCGATCTTGTGGCCGCTTGGCTCAAGGATCTTGGCCTTGATGACGATGCCTTCCGTTGCGGCCCTGCCATGCCGATGGATCAGGATGCGCGCCACCATCTGATCTGTTCCCACGAAAAACCCTGCCAGATCCATAACGAGTGTTCGGGCAAACACGCCGGTTTTCTGACATTGTCGAAATATCTGGGCGCGGGGCCTGAGTACCTCGACATTGACCACCCTGTGCAAAAAGCCGTCAAAGCCGCGTTTGAGGATGTGACGGGCGAAACCAGCCCCACGTTCGGCATCGACGGCTGCTCTGCGCCCAACCATGCCTGCACTTTGCACGGTCTGGCGCGGGCCATGTCGTTTTACGCCAGCGCCCACACCCGCAACGACACCCGCAGTCAGGCCGCCGCGCGCCTGACCGAGGCCATGGCCCAACATCCCGAATTTGTCGCAGGCGAGGGGCGCAATTGCACCGGATTGATGCGCGCCATGGACCACAAAGTTGCGGTAAAGACGGGTGCTGACGGTGTCTTTATCGCGATCATCCCCGAAAAGCGCATTGGTGTGGCTGTGAAAGTCATGGACGGGTCGGTAGCTGCCACGGCCTGTGTGATCGCCGCACTTCTGGTCCGTCTTGGCGTGCTTGATCCGCAGCACCCAGAGGCCGTTCTGCGGCTGAACCCCGCCATCACAAACCGCCGCGACCTTGTGACCGGCTACATCCGCCCCACATCCACCCTGCTTGACGCATCCTATAATCTGAGGTCCGCCTGATGCCCTTTACCCTTGCCACATGGAACATCAACTCTGTCCGCCTGCGCGAAGAAATCGTGGCGCGTCTGATGCAGCAGGAAGCGCCGGATGTGTTGTGCCTGCAGGAATGCAAAAGCCCCGTCGACAAGATCCCGCTGGAGCAGTTTCAGGCGCTGGGCTACACGCATGTCGTCGCGCGTGGGCAAAAGGGCTATAACGGCGTCGCGATTTTCTCGAAAATCCCGATGGTCGAGGCAGGCGCAACCGATTTCGCCAATCTTGGCCATGCGCGCCACGTCGCAGGGCGGCTGGAAAACGGGGTGACGATCCACAACCACTATGTGCCAGCGGGCGGGGATGTGGCGGACAGGGCCGTGAATGAAAAATTCGGGCAGAAACTGGATTACCTGACCCAGATGCGTGATACATTTCATGCTGAAAAGCCGCAGAAATCCATCCTTGTGGGTGATCTGAACATCGCCCCGCGCGAAGATGATGTCTGGGATCACAAGAAACTGCTCAAGGTGGTCAGCCACACACCGGTCGAGGTGGAACACTTTGGCGAGGTGATGGACGCGGGCCATTGGTCCGACGTGACGCGCGCCGATATTCCTGACGGGCGGCTTTACAGTTGGTGGTCGTACCGTGCCAAGGATTGGGATGCCGCTGACAAGGGGCGGCGCCTTGATCACATCTGGGCAACGCCCGATATCAAGAACGCCGCGCACGGGTCGCGCGTTTTGCGCGATGCGCGCGGGTGGGAAAAGCCCAGCGACCACGCCCCTGTTTTTGCAACGTTCGACCTGTAGCGCGCGATGGAGCAGACAATGAAAGCGCTGGTGCAATTGCACGACGGTTACGCAGACACGCAGACCGGACCTGCGGTGGCGGATTTGTCCCCGTTTCTGGCCTGTGACACCATCGCGGTGCCGATGGTCGCAAATGGGCAGGCGCTGATCAAGGTGCATCTGGCGGCGGTAAACCCCTCTGACATCCATTTCATCAAGGGCGAATACGGGCAACCGCGCATCAAGGGCGTGCCTGCAGGCTTTGAAGGTGTCGGCGAGGTTGTGGCGGGCGACACGCCCTTGCTGGGCCAACGGGTCAGCTTTTTCGCGACGGCCTCGGGGGCATGGGCGGAATATGCCCTGACGGAAATCAGCACGCTGGTGCCCTGCCGCCCCGATCTGGCCGAGGTTGACGCCGCTGGGCAATTGGTCAACCCGCTGACGGCGATCGCGATGTTTGATCTGGCCAGACAAAGCGGCGGCGACAGCTTCATTCTGAACGCGGCCGGATCACAACTGGGCAAGCTGCTGATTGCGCTGGGGCGCGATCATGGCATCAAACCCATTGCTGTTGTGCGGCGGGCCGCACAGGGACAAGCGCTGAAAGAGTTGGGCGCGGCAGAGGTGATCGTGTCCTCCGACGCGGATGCTATGGCGGGTGTTGCGCAGATGATGAAGGCGCTGAAACCCCGGGTGCTGCTGGATGCTGTGGGCGATCAATTCACTGCTGATCTGTTCTTTGCCATGCCCGCCAACGCGCGTTGGGTAAACTATGGCAAGCTGTCGACAGAGGCCCCTGCGCTGGGCCAGCTTGGACAGTTGATTTTCCAGAACAAGCGGATTGAAGGCTTCTGGCTGACGCGCTGGATGAAAGAGGTTGATCCCGCGCGCATTCCGCAGGCTTTTGTGGAAATTCAGGAACGCTTTGTCAGCGGAGCATGGAAGACGGATGTGGCCGGTATCGTGCCTTTGAGCAAGGCAATGACCGATCTGCCAAAGGTGCTGGCGCAGCCCGACGGCAAAGCCTTCATTGATCCAAGGTCGCAATAGCGGGCTTTGGCGGTTGCATTCGGGCCGCAGTTGCGCGACATGCACGGGCTTATCGCAGCGCATTGTTGAAAAAAGCGCGTTGCGTTGCTATTTTCAGGCCATGCCTAGCGTCGGGGCCGTGCCGACGTGATTTAAGGAGGACAATGAACTGTCTCTTTCCACAGCGGCTGACAACTCAGCCAATACCGGAGTGTCTGCAATGAAGGCACCCAAAACTGCCACCAGCGAAAGCCTTTTGGCGGCTGTTCTGAAATCTCTTGATGATGACAAAGGCGAAGACATCGTGCAGATCAATCTGCGCGGCAAATCCGAGATGGGTGACTATATGGTCATCGCTTCGGGCCGTTCGTCGCGTCAGGTCGTGGCCATGGCTGAAAAGCTGGCCGACAGGATCAAGCAGGACTTCGGGATCATCTGCAAGACCGAAGGCAAGGAAACTGGCGATTGGGTGCTGATCGACACGGGCGATATCATCGTGCACATCTTCCGCCCCGAAGTGCGCGAGTTCTATCAGCTTGAAAAAATGTGGCAGCCCGGGACGGCCGCCGCGCGCTGATGCGTGTGCAAATCTGCGCGGTGGGCCGTTTGCGCAAAGGGCCCGAGCGCGACCTTTACGACGACTACCTGACGCGGTTCGACCGGACAGGCCGCGCTTTGGCCCTTGGCCCTGCCCAATTGATCGAGGTCGAGGACAAGAAAGGCGGCGGTATGCCCGCCGAGGCAGCCCTTTTGCAGCGTGCGATCCCTGACGGGGCCCTGATCTGCACCATGGATGAACGCGGCAAGGTGATGTCTTCGCCGGAATTTGCCAAGATGCTGGCCAACTGGCGCGATCAGGGGCGTCAGGATGTGAGCTTTGTCATCGGTGGCGCGGATGGCATTGATCCGGCCTTGCGCACGCAGGCCGATGCATCGCTGAGTTTTGGCACGATGGTCTGGCCGCATATGCTGGTGCGGGTCATGTTGGCCGAACAACTTTACCGTGCCGCCTCGATTTTGAGCGGCGGTCCTTATCATCGTCTGTAGATGCCTCCGGCGGGAGTTTGGAAGGGCAAGATGATAAGGGGGGGCGGTTCCCATGGGGTGCCACCTGCGCTACATATCTGTTAAAAGTAGAGGAGCTTTGCCATGTCTGTGCCAAAACCTGTTGTTCTGTGTATTCTTGACGGCTGGGGCCTGCGCACCGAGACCGAAGGCAACGCCCCTGCACTGGCCCATACCCCCAATTTCGATGCTGTGATGCAGGGCCCGCATGCACAGTTGTTGACCCATGGGCGTGATGCGGGATTGCCTGGCGGTCAGATGGGCAATTCCGAGGTTGGACACACCAACATCGGTGCGGGTCGCGTGGTGGCGATGGATCTTGGCCAGATCGAGCTGGCGATCGAGGATGGGACGTTCTTTGCCGCCGAGGCGCTTGTCACGTTTGTTGACAGGATGAAAGAGAGCGGCGGTGTGGCGCATTTGATGGGCGTTGTGTCCGATGGCGGGGTCCATGGGCATTGGGACCATATTGTTGCCGCCGCCAAAGCGTTGCGCGATGCCGATGTGCCGGTCACGCTGCACGCGATTACGGACGGGCGCGATGTGGCGCCGTCGTCAGCCAAGGGATTTATGCAGACATTGCTGGACAATCTGCCTGACGGCGTGCGCATCGGCACCGTCATTGGCCGGTATTTTGCCATGGACCGTGATAACCGCTGGGACCGTGTGCAGACGGCCTATGCGGCCATGGCGCTGGGCAAGGGGCAGCAGGCGTCTGACCCGCTTGCTGCGATTGATGCGGCCTATGCTGCCGGAAAGACCGATGAATTCATCCCTGCCACTGTCGTTGGCGATTATGACGGGTTCGCGCAGGGCGACGGGTTCTTTTGTCTCAACTTCCGTTCGGACCGCGCGCGCGAAATACTGGCCGCAATTGCCGATCCAGATTTTGACGGCTTCGCCCGTGTCCGCCCGCAGCTTGCCGCGCTTTTGGGTATGGTGAGCTATTCGGACAGGCACGACGCATGGTTCGACATCGTTTTTCCCAAACGCGATATCCAGAACACCTTGGGCGCATGGGTGGCCAAGCATGGCCTGCGCCAGTTTCGGCTGGCTGAAACCGAGAAATATCCCCATGTGACGTTTTTCCTGAATGGCGGGATCGAGACGCCCGAACCGGGCGAGGATCGTTTCATGCCCAAATCGCCCGATGTCGCGACCTATGACTTGCAGCCCGAAATGTCGTCGGTCGCGGTCACGGACCGTTTTGTGCAGGCCATCGGGGAAGGCTATGACCTGATCGTCACCAATTACGCCAACCCCGATATGGTCGGGCATACAGGTGATCTGGACGCGGCGATCAAGGCCTGCGAGGCCGTGGATGCCGGACTTGGCCGTGTGCTGGAGGCCCTGCAAGCGGCGGGCGGCGCGATGATTGTCACCACCGATCATGGCAATTGCGAAACCATGATTGATCCCGACACAGGCGGCCCGCATACTGCACATACCCTAAACCCCGTCCCTGTCGCGCTTGTGGGTGGCCCCAAGAACGCGCGTTTGCGTGACGGGCGTTTGGCTGATCTTGCGCCGACGCTGCTGGAACTGATGGGGCTTGAGAAGCCAGTGGAAATGACCGGACAAAGCCTGATTGTGAAATGATCCGGATTGCGGCCTTTGTGATCTGTCTGGCTGGACCCGCATTTGGCCAAGAGGCGGCAGAAGCTGCGGCTGCACAATTGGCCGCCGCGCGCGCGCAACTGCAGGCCGCGGAAGGGGCCAACGACCGCATCGCTGCCCTGACACAAACGGTACAAGCCTATGAGGCAGGTCTGTCGGCCTTGCGCGAGGGCCAGCGTGCCATCGCCCTGCGCGAAGCCGCTTTGAACAATGAACTGCAGGCGCGGCGCGAAGAGATGGGTCAGTTGCTTGGCGTACTCAGCACGATCAGCAGCGCCCCCCAACCGGTCCAGCGCGCCCACCCGGGCGGTCCGCTGCAACGTTTGCGCGCAGGGATGCTTGTGGCGGACATGACCCCCGCACTCAGGGCCCGCGCGGCATCCTTGGAAACACTCTTGTCGGAAACACGCACGATCCGGCTGGCGCAGGACGCCGCGGCGCAATCTCTGACGGATGGTCTGGACGGGGCGCAGAGGGCACGTTCGGCCTTGGGGCAGGCGATATCGGAACGCACCGATCTGCCGACGCGGTTTGTTGACGATGGGGTGCAAGCCGCGCTTTTGGTGGCCAGCGCCGAGACTTTGGGCGCATTTGCGGCGCAGATCGCGCAAGATCGCCCCGATGCGACGGCCACGTTAACCCCTTCGGGCAACCTGCCTCTGCCCGTATCCGGAATGGTCCTGCCCGATGATGGCAGTGGCCGTGCAGGTGTGCGGATCGCGGCCCCTTCGCGGGCATTGGTGACCGCACCGGCGGCGGCCACGGTGCTGTTTCACGGGGCGCTTTTGGACTACGGCACAGTGGTGATCCTTGAACCTGCGGCAAACATCCTATTTGTCATGGCAGGATTGGAAGATGTTTTTGTGCAATCCGGTGAAGTGGTCGCGGCAGGTGCGCCGATCGGCCTTTTGGGGGATGCGCAAAACTATGATGACGGGATTTTGACCGAAAACGATCGGATTGGCACGGGCAGCCGCCCGCAAAGCCTTTATCTTGAGGTCAGAGACGGGCAAAGTCCCGCAGACACCGGCGCGTGGTTCGCGTTGGAGTAGACAAGGATACGAGATGAAAAAGATGCTCTTGGCCGCAGCAAGCGGCGCTGTTTTGGGATTGTTGGCGACCAGCCAGATCGCCGGCCCGTTGCTGGCGCAGGAGTCTGAAGACAACACCAGTGTCTACGAACAACTGGACCTGTTCGGCGATATCTTCGAGCGTATCCGCTCCGGCTATGTGGAAGAGGTCGACGACCGCGAATTGATCGAGGCTGCGATCAACGGCATGCTGACGTCGCTTGATCCGCACTCCAGCTATCTGTCGCCAGAGGCGGCACAGCGGATGCGGGTCAGCACGTCGGGTGAATTTGGCGGTCTCGGGATCGAGGTGACGCAGGAAGACGGCTGGGTCAAGGTTGTCTCGCCCATGGATGGCACCCCTGCGGATGCTGCGGGCATTCAGGCGGGTGATTTCATCACTGCGGTGGATGGCGAAAGTGTGCTTGGCCTGACACTGGACGAGGCTGTGCGCCTGATGCGCGGGCCTGTCGGAGCCGAGATCATCATCACCGTGGTACGCGAAGACGAACCTGACCCCTTTGACGTGTCGATCATCCGCGACACGATCAAGCTGACGGC
>JBFEQR010000087.1:0-7654 GCA_041549425.1 Yoonia sp.
AAGGTTCACGGGCGCGGCTTCGCCTTCGACATAACGGCGATAACTGTTCACATAGGGCGCGATCACGGCGATGGCGCTGGGCATGTGTTCCTGCAAGCCGCCGATAAAATGGAAAAAGGCGTCGGTCTCGCCGCCACCGGGACCGGTAAAGATGTTGCGGCCTTTTTTGTCGACCACCGAGTGATGCACGTGCATCGCCGATCCCGGTTCACCCGCGATCGGCTTGGCCATAAACGTCGCAAAACAGTCGTGTTTCAGTGCGGCTTCGCGGATCAGGCGTTTGAAATAAAAGACTTCATCCGCCAGTTTCAGCGGGTCACCGTGGCGCAAATTGATCTCGAGCTGGCCCGCGCCGCCTTCCTGTGCAATGCCGTCGATCTCGAAGCCTTGAATTTCGGCGTATTCGTAGATGTCGTCGATCACGGGGCCATAGTCATCCACAGCAGTCATCGAATAGGCCTGACGTCCGGCGGCAGGGCGTCCGGTGCGGCCCATCATCGGCTCGATCGATTTGGCAGGGTCGATGTTGCGCGCAACAAGGTAGAACTCCATCTCGGGGGCGACGATGGGGGTCCAGCCTTCGGCTTCGTAAAGCGACATCACCCGCCGCAACACATTGCGCGGCGAAAAGGCAACGGGGCGGCCTTTCTGGTCAAAAGCGTCATGGATAACCTGCAAGGTGCCGTCAGCCGCCCAAGGGGCTGCGGTCGCTGTCGACAAATCCGGTTTGAGGATCATATCGGGTTCCAGAAACCCGTCAGGCCCCGCAGCCTCGCCCCAGTCGCCGGTAATGGTCTGAAAGAAGATCGAGTTCGGCAGATGGAAGTGACCCTGCTTTTCCCATTTGCTGGCAGGAACGGCCTTACCGCGGGCGATGCCGGGCAGGTCCGCGATCACGCATTCGACTTCGTCGAGGCGGTTCTGTTCCATATAGGCCAGTGCGGCCTCGGGGATTTTGCTGGTCCAGCTCATGCGACTGTCCGTTCCTTGAAAAAGCGGGCGATTTGAGCCGCGATACGTGCGTTGTCATCGGGTTTGTTCAGATTTGCATGGGCTTGGGCAAGCTGGTCATCGGGGACCACGCCTTTGCCGCGGTGTTGCACCAGCCCACCGATGAAATCGGGCCCGTACTCGGGGTGCGGTTGTGTCGTAAACACCCGATTGCCGTAGACCAGCGCGGCATTTTCACAAAAGGCATTGCTGGCGTAGACTGTCGCATCCACGGGCCGTTCGACCACCTGATCCTGATGCCAGGCGTTGAGCGCGACAGTCTCTCCGGCCCAATCATATTGGGTGTTGCCAACCGCCCAGCCACCTTTGAACTTTTCGACCTTGCCGCCCAGCGCTTGCGCAATGATCTGGTGGCCAAAGCAGATCCCGACAAGCGGGATATCTGCGGCATATATGTCGCGGATCATGTCTTCCAGCGGGGGGATAAACGGATGATCTTCGTATGCGCCGTGTTTGGAACCGGTGATGATCCATCCGTCGCAATCGGTGATGGTGGCCGGAAATTCCATATCGACCACGCTATAGGTGGCAAAGCCAAAGCCGAAGCCGTCCAGCATGCGGGCAAAATAGGGGGCGATATCGCCTGTGGTCTCAAGCATTTCATCGGGCGCGTGGCCGGTTTGCAGGATGCCGATCTTCATCGTCGTCTCATTCATTGAGGGTGTGGTCTTGTGCCCACCCTTACACAAGATCGAGGTAATGGTCGATTTGTTCTTCGGGGGTCATTTCAGCAAAATGCGCCATCTCTTGCCGCTTGGTGCGGATCAGGTTGTCGACCAGTTGCGGGTCAAAGATGCGGCGGGCCAGTTCGCTGGCTTCAAAAGCATTGATCGCATCCTCCCATGTGCTGGGCACTTGCGGCAGGTTTTGATCGTAGGCGTTGCCCGTGATGGGGGGCGGTGGTGTCAATTTCTCTTCTATTCCGACCAAGGCAGACCCGAGGACCGCAGCCAGAAACAGATAGGGGTTTACATCGCCGCCCGCAAGACGATGCTCGATCCGGCGTGCGGCATAGCTGCCACCGGGCACGCGCACGGAGGCGGTACGGTTGTCATAGGCCCAGCAGATCGAGGTTGGCGCATGCGCGCCGGGCACCAGACGTTCATAGCTGTTGCCGTGGGGGGCAAATATCAGCGCCAGATCGGGAATGCCTGCAAGGCACCCCGCGATCGCGTGTTTCAGCAGCGGCGTGCCTTCGTGGGTGCCATCGGCAAAGGCGTTGTTGCCATCCTTGTCCAGAACCGAGAAATGCGTGTGCAACCCGTTGCCCGCGTAATCCTCATAGGGTTTCGCCATAAAGCTTGCGGCCATCCCGTGGTTGCGGGCAAGGCCACGCACCAGCATCTTGAAAAGCCATGCATCGTCCGCCGCTTTCAGCGCGTCTGGCACATGTTCAAGGTTGACTTCAAACTGGCCAATCCCGCCTTCGGAAATCGCGGCCTCTGCGGGGATGCCCATGACGTCGCAAGCTTCATAGAGTTCGTTGAAGAAATTATCAAAGGTGTCGAGCGCGCGCAAAGACAGGATTTCAGCCCCTGCACGGCGCTTGCCCGAACGCGGTGATTTGGGCGTTCGGATTTCCTTGCCGCTGTCATCGACAAGGTAGAACTCCATCTCGGTCGCGACAACAGGGTTGAGACCATGTTCCTTATAGCGGTCCAGAACGCGGGCCAGCGCATGGCGGGGATCGCCGGTAAAGGGCGTGCCGTCATCGTGAAAGGCCCAAAGCGGCAGGATCGCAGAGGGCGCCTGCAACCACGGCATCGGCACATAGCCCCGTTCGGTCGGCAGCAGCAGACCGTCGGCATCGCCAGTCTCGAAGACCAGCGGGCTGTCGTCGATGTCTTCGCCCCAGATATCAAGGTTCAGCACCGACAGTGGAAAGCGCGTGCCATCGGTTTCCAGTTTTTCGGCAAAGCGGCGCGGCACGCGTTTGCCGCGGGCCTGACCGTTCAGGTCGGCTGCACCGCACCGCAGGTTGCGGATTTCTGGGTGATCGTCGAGCCAACTCATCGGATGATCTGTGGCCTTATCTTGAGTTTCTTGCGGGCGTCCTGTGGCAGGTGCCGGTTCAGGCGTGAATTGATCAGTCCGAACAGGCCAAGCAGGGTCAGCGAGACGAGAATGAAATAGCCTGCAAGGATGGGATAGGGGATAAACGGGTTGAACGTCTTGTCGGCAAAGTAATTGGCGTAATAAAGCGCGTCACCACGTTGTTGTGTGGCCGGAAAGCCCGAGAAAAAGACCAGCGTCGTGGCGTGGAACAGAAAGATCGCCTCATTGGTGTAGGCAGGCCATGCCAGCCGCAGCATCGTCGGCCATATCACACGCCGGAACCGCGGCCAGCCCGACAGGCCATAGGCATCGGCTGCTTCGGTGTCGCCCTTGGGGATGGATTGCAGCGCGCCGTAGAAAATCTCGCCCGAGTAGGCGGCGGTGTTCAGAAACAGCACGATCAGCGCCCCCAGCCATGCCGATGTCAGCGGGTCGAAGAACGGGCTGACACCCTTGAGGCTGAGGAAAAGGAAATAGGCAAAGAAGAACTGGATAAACAGTGGCGAGCCGCGGAAGATAAAGATGAACCATTCCGAAGGCTTGCGCAGCAGCGGATTGCGCGCGGCTTTGCCCATCGCAACGGCTGTCGCAAGAAAGAAACCGCTACACAGGGCGACCACCCCGAAATAGATATTCCAGATCATGCCAGAGCCGATCAGCGTGAACTGCTGGCACAGCGTGAAATCGTTGCGAGGCAGCAGGCGTTCGCCAATCCCCTGACTGCGCAGGGCATAATCGGCGATGGTTTCCCAGCAGCTCATGCTGCCGCCTTGCGCTGGGCTTCGCCAGCGGCTGTGGCTTGGCCGTGGGTCAGACGGGCCATGATACGGTCAAGCACGACCTCTGAAACCTTGGTAAAGCACAGGTAGAACACCAGTAGCGCAAAGAAATACCACATGCGCCAGTCAGGGTGCGGATAGTCGGTAAAGCGCGGTTGCTTTGCCCCGCCCAGTTCACGCGCCCAATAAACGATGTCCTCGACGCCCAACAGGAACAGCAGGGGGGTGGCCTTGATCAGCACCATCCACAGGTTCGACAGGCCGGGCAGGGCGTAGACCCACATTTGCGGCACCAGCACGCGCCAGAATGTCTGGCGGCGGCTCATACCGTAGGCTTCGGCAGTCTCAAGCTGGCCACGGGGCACCGCCCGCATCGCTCCGAACAGAACATTTGCTGCAAACGCGCCGAAAACGATGGCAAAGGTCAGAACGGCCAGCATGAAGCCGTAAGTCTCGTGTATCCATTGCGGCGCGTTGTTCAGCGGTAGTTTGGCGGCAGTGCAAACCACGAAATCGTTGCCTTGCCGGATCGGTTCGGACCAGTCGGGACATTTGATGCGGTGGCGGATGTATTCGAATATCTGGTCCAGCGCGATGACAAAGAACAGGAAAAAGACGATATCAGGGATGCCACGCACGACTGCGATATAGGTCTTGCCGATCCAGCGCAGGGGCGGGAAATTGCTGCGTGCGGCTGAGGCACCGGCGAAACCGAACGCCAGCGCCGTGGGCGCGGTGATCGCGAGCAGCAAAAGAACCGTTCCGAATGCCCAATACATCGACATATGCTTGCCTGTGGTCAGGTAGCAGCTGAGCCATGTAAGCCCCTCGAGGGTGGCAGGATCGGTGCAATAGCTAAAAATGGGTATGGCCTAGTTGTGAGGGCGGAATACGAGTTCTTTTGCCAAGAAGAAGAGGAGCGCGCCCGGACAACAAAGGCCGGGCGCGTCCGGATGGTTTAGAAAGTGGCCGAGTCAGGCAGCCACTTAACGATCAGTTCGTTCAGCGAACCGTCGGCTTTCATGGACTGGATGGCGGCTGTGAACTTGTCGCGCAATTCGGTGTCGGACTGGCGTACGCCCATACCGATGCCACCCCCGATCAACACGTCGTCGCCGACGAACATCAGGTCCGCTTCGGCTTCTGCGATCGGCTCAAGAAAGGCTTTGTCGGCCAGAACCGCGTCCACTTCGCCTGCTTTCACGGCTGCGATGGTTTCGTCAGGTGTTGCGAATTCAAGCAAGGTCGCACCTGCGATGCCGGTGACATAGCTGGCCTGAATTGTGCTGGCCTGTGCCGCGATAACAGCAGTGGACAGGTCCACTTCGCCCATAGCGAGGAAGGCAGACGGGTCAGGCTGGGTGTAGGCTTCGGAAAAGTCGATGACTTCCTTGCGCTCGTCCGTGATGGACATGCCCGCGATGATCGCATCGTAGTTGCCGGAGACGAGGTTGGGGATAATGCTGTCCCATTCGTTTGTGACCCACTCGCAGGTCAGTTCGGCGCGGGCGCAAAGCTCGTCGCCCAACTCGCGCTCGAAGCCGTCGATTTCGCCGTCGTCATTGATAAAGTTGTAAGGGGCGTAGGCGCCTTCGGTGCCCAAACGGACCACTGCGTGGCCGTCGGCAAAGGCAAAGCTGCCAGCGACCGCCAAAGCTGCCGAGGCAAGGATAAGGTTTTTCATCTGAATTCTCCCGATTGGATGAAGTTTCAAGAGACCGTAGCGGACAGAAAGCCCTGCAAACGGTCGGTTTTGGGGTGACCGAAAAGCTCGGCGGGTGCGCCTTCTTCTTCGATCTTTCCTTGGTGCAGGAAAACGACGTGGTCGCTGACATCAGCGGCCAGTCGCATGTCGTGGGTCACGATGATCATCGTGCGCCCTTCGGCGGCGAGGTCCGTGATCACCTTGACGACTTCCTGTTCAAGTTCGGGGTCCAAAGCGCTTGTCGGTTCGTCGAACAACAGCGCTTTGGGTTCCATACAAAGCGCGCGCGCGATGGCCGCGCGTTGCTGTTGCCCGCCGGACAGTTGCGCAGGGTACACATCGCATTTGTCGCCGATGCCCACCTTGGCAAGATATTTACGTGCTGCTGCCTCGACCTCGGCCTTGTCGCGCTTGAGGACCGTGATCGGTGCCTCCATCACGTTTTGCAGAATTGTCATATGCGCCCAGAGATTGAACTGCTGGAACACCATCGACAGGTTGGTGCGGATGCGGATCATCTGCGCGTGGTCACCGGGGTGGCGGTTCGGGCCTGTGCCCTTCCAGATCACCGGTTCACCGCAAAAAAGCACATCCCCCTGCTGGCTGTCCTCAAGCAGGTTGGCACAGCGCAAAAGCGTCGATTTCCCAGAGCCGGACGACCCGATCAGCGACACCACATGGCCGGCAGGTGCGACGATATCGACACCCTTGAGGACCTCAAGGTCGCCATAGGCTTTGTGCAGGTTGCGAATTTCAATAACGGGGGCAGCGTTTGTCACGAGGGGGGCACTTTTGTTTTTCCGTCAAGCAGTAGTGCCGATTTCACGGGCTTTTGCAATGTTAACTCGCAAGGTGACCTAGCGTCACGCGTGAATTGCCGTTGGCTGGGGCGGAAAGGGCAGATCATAGGCACTTGGGGGAAGCGCAACGATGGCCCTTAGACCCAAAACAGAAGCGGCATCCTGCGGAATTGCCCTGATCGCCGCGTCGATCGCAGCAAAGTAGGGGGCGGGATTCTGCCCCTTGCGGGTGATAAACGTCATGCCTGGTGTCGCATCGGTTGTGCCGATCACCTTCAGGCTCTCGGTGTGCGGGTTTTTCGCTGTTTCGATCCGCCATGTCTGCGCGTCAATCGCCGCGATATCGCCTTGGCCCGTTGCGACTGCGGCAATGCTGTCGCGGTGACTACCGGTTGTCGCGACCCGCGAAAACTGTTTGCCCCGTGCCAGTGCCCAAAGCTGCGCGGCGCCATAGCCGGATTGGGAACCCGTCTCGTTACAGACAAAGCTGCCTTCGGTCAGTGACAACGGATCATCGGCGGGGTTGGTTTTGTGGACCACGAAAACGCTGTTGTAGTGACCCGCTGGGCAACCTTGCAGCCCGTAGTCGGACGCGCCGATCAGTGTGACCTGCGACATGAACTGCGCACGCAGGGGCAGGTTGCAGATTTGCCCCAGCACCAGATCAGGATGTGCCCAGCTGTCGGCGTGGCCAATGTCGTGATCAAGCGCGTCCGGTGCCGCCACATCGCGGTCCCGCAGTCCGTCCCTGATCAGTGCCCAGAACGTATCATGCGCCGCCCTGTTGGAGGGGCGCGCATACATGGGCAAGCTGGCAATCATCCAGCAGCGACCTTGAGCCTTGCGCGGTGACTGTCCTGATCGCTGATGCCCAGAAGTGACGCAGTCATCCGCATCATGCTGTCTTCCATGTCGTCGCGGGTGCCATCGGCAAGGGCCACGGCCCAAAGCGCTTCCATCACGGCAACGCGGTTTTCGTAGCTGACGGCATCCTTGATCGCGCGGGTAAAGCGCACGGTATCGGGCGCTTCGGCTTCGAGCGTTTCGCATTCCGCACGCAGGGCTGCCGCCTCGGGCGCGGACAGATCGTAGCGGTGCATGAGCGAGCGGTCGATCTGGGCAATCTCGGACGCGGCATAGTGGCCGTCCGTGCGTGCAAGCCGCACAAGCAATGCGCCGATTGCCAGACGTGCGTCGGTGTCGGGAAGCGGTTGTGGGTCGGGGGCGGTCAGACGCCTGAGCAAATCTTGAAACATGACCCTTACATAGGGCGGGCAGCGTGCGAGGAAAAGAGGGCGCTTATC
>JBFEQR010000088.1:0-7632 GCA_041549425.1 Yoonia sp.
ATAACGAGACAGGAGCTCCATCCGTTGCAATCGAGGACTTCGCGCCATTTTTGCCGCGGATCAAACAGGCAACAGATGCTGTCGTGAACATCTCTACAGGGGGATCGCTGACCCTTTCGATCCAGGACCGGATCAACCCCGCTAAGATTTTCTCACCCGAAATGTGTTCCATGAACATGGGTTCCATGAATTTTTCATTCCACCCGCTAGCCAGTCGTTACAAAGACGAAGACTGGAAGTTCGATTGGGAAAAGGACTACGTCAAGAATTCAGACGGAAACATCTTCCGGAATACCTTCCGTGACATCAAAGAAGCGGCGGAAACCCTCGCCCCGCATGACGTGAAATTCGAGCATGAATGCTATGATGTCGGTCACCTCTATAACCTGAAATTCTGCATGGATATTGGCCTGTTCAAGGCGCCGGTATTCATTCAATTCATCTTCGGTATCCTTGGCGGTATCGGCTCGGAAATCGAAAATCTGGTATTCATGAAGAATACAGCAGACCGACTGTTCGGTGACGATTACCGTTGGTCGGTGTTGGGCGCTGGCGGCGCGCAGATGACGCTGGGCACTACGGCCAGCCAGATGGGCGGCAACGTGCGCGTAGGGCTTGAGGATAGCCTGTTCATCTCCCGCGGAAAACTGGCCGAGAGCAACGCACAACAGGTCGCCAAGATCCGTCGCATCGTTGAGGACTTGGGATGTGAGGTTGCCAGCCCCGATGAGGCGCGCGAAATACTGGATCTCAAGGGCGGAGATAGGGTGGCCTTTTGACATGAAAGTCCTGTGAATAGTGGCCGACCAGTTGCGGTCGGACCACATCGGTTCGTACGGGGCGGAATATATCGCTAACCGCAATACCGACTGCTCTTTCCTCGTGCGGAATGCGTTTCGATCACGCTTCTGTCCAGTCCCCGATCTGTGGCCTGAGCCGCATGTCTTTTCCGGAAAAAAGAACTGTCATGCCGTCCGCTTCGACGGAGATCGCGCTGACAGTGCGTGCCAAACTATCAGCATCATCGATCCGATAACGCTCGCGAGTTGAAGAGCAGGGCTGAACGACAAAACAAGTACGACGAGAGACAGACGTACTCCGACTTCCCAACCGGCTAGCTTGCGACGGTCAAAGCCCGCAAGCGCGCTAGCAAGTAGGTACAGTGCAAGGACGACCCGGATCAGGACCCATGTCAAGGCGACCCAGTCCGTGGTCCCATCATGGCCGGGCAAATAGCTCAGCGCGCCGCTGCCGCCGCTCATCGGATCAATAACCGCATCTTCGATCAAAAGGATTTCGGGATAGAGAGCAAAGATAAAGGGAATTACAAACATGACGATGCCCGATTTTACGGCCGAGAAACCGGTCATCATCGGATTGGCGTGGGTGATCGAGGCCGCTGCAAAGGCTGCTAGTGCGATCGGCGGTGTGATGGCGCTGGCAACCGCGAAATAGAAGATGAACATATGCGCGGTGAATTTCGCGATACCAAGCCCCGCGAGGACAGGCCCCATAAGGAGCGCAACATTGATATAGGCTGGCACGGCAGGCATCCCCATGCCAAGTAGCACTGCAATGAACATCGTCACTGCCAGTGCAATCAGTTGGAACCCGACGGAGCCGCCGCTTCCCAGATCAAATGATTGAAGCCAGCCCAAGACGTCCAGAGAAATGAAGTTCGGAAGGCCGGTGAATTGCAGGCAGAAATCGACGACGGACACCGCCAGAAACATCAGATAAAGCGTTGAGACAAGAACGCCGGCCTCTGACAGCGCTTTCACGACTTTTCCAGGCTGTGACCGAACATTTGGATCGATGAACAATAGCGCGATGAGCAGCATGACCGCCCACCAACCGGCGCTGCCAGCATCGCCAGCCGAGTTCTGCACAGCCTGCTGAAACCAGGATAGGCTTTCGACCCTGCACACACCGTCAATGATGGTGCGTTCGGCCCCGAATACGCCACCAAGCAAGCCACAGCCCACGGCTTCCTTTGTTGTCAGCAACAAAATCAGGATCAGCAGGATAGGCCCGAAGATCATAGCGAGATTCAGGATGTCCTGCCGGGATAGTCGCATGTCATCCGTTAATTCTCCGATGGCATGGATATTCTGTTTGCGCGCTTGAAACACAACCGAAAGGAAAAGGCAGAAGAAATAGGCGACTGCTGGAATGACTGCGGCAATGATAACCTCGGAATAGGGGACCACAGTCAGAGAGGCCAGAACGAAGGCTGCGACGCCCATCACGGGCGGCATGATTGATCCACCCGAGGACGCGGCCGCCTCTACGCCACCTGCGAACACAGGCGAAAAGCCGCGTTTCAACATCATGGGTATTGTCAGAACACCGGTCGAGAGAACATTCACGATCGGGCCACCAGAGATTGTCCCGAACATCGCAGAGGACACGATCGCGGCATGTGCGGGACCGCCCCGCAGCTTGCGGGTCCATCGAAAGGCCAGCTTGATCAAGGACTGACCGCCTGCCGACGCTCCGAAGAGTGAGCCCAACACAAGGTAGGGAAAGATCGTGTTGAGCATGATGTCCATAAACCGGCCAAGAAGGCCCGAGGCGTTGTTTACCAGAATATCGTGCACCCTTGGGCGACCATCGGACAGCATGCGCGGCTCTCCGGCCAACTTGGTCATTAGGTATTTGTTGATGTCCTCGGGGCCATGGAAATACCACACAAGCACCGTTGCAATTGTGTAAAGCGCAACGGTCAACGCCACCAGAACAAGGGCGAGCCCCCAGACCCGGACGTTATAGGCAAGGAAAACAAGCACCGTAAGCCCGACGATCAACACCAGCCAGCCGCCCGTATTGCCAACGCAACTTGGATCTTCAACGGTTGTGGGCGGCGGTAACCCGATGGCGTCCGCGATTTCGGCCTCGATCCGCAGCGCTTCCGTGATCAGCCTTGCACGTTCACCGCTGATCTGATCGATCAGGCAGATTGATTCAATTTCGATCACGTAGGTCGCGGAAACAGTGAATGCCGCAGTGACCATCGCGACATCCAGAAGCAGCCCCAGCCGTCGCTTTCCGATCGACGCTGCGGACCAGGCCCTGAAAGCGGAATGCTTCAGCACGACGCACAACATCATCAGCGCGAAGGTGAAAGGGTACAACCATTCGGTCGGGAAGCGGCGGATCTTGAGCCAATCCAAACCGGTCAGGTCGCGAATGGCCGTATCCAGTCCGGGGATACCGGGTGTCGCATTCGTCAGGCCGACGATGACGATGAAAAGCGACAGCCAGAACAGGACGCCGCGCGATGCGCGGACCTGTTCCGTCGCGGGTTCGGGCGTGTTATTCATCGCGGACCTCCGAGAGCGGACGTGCCAAAGGCGACCCTAGCGCCGCCTTTGGTCTCCTTGCGTTCAGGGCTTTGCACAGTCCGGCAGCGTATAACCGGCCTCTTCCCATGCGCGGACGGCACCCGGATGGTATTTCAAGGGATTGGGTCCACACATACCGGTGAAAGCGGGGTCGGTTTCGCCCAGCCAAGCCTTGGGCATGCTTGGTGTCCGCGCTGTGATTTGCGGCATGCCTTCGAGGAATGTCTTGGTAAGCTGATAGGCGAGTTCTTCGTCCATCGACACATTGACAACGTCGCCGCCAATGTCCGCATATCCACGGAACATCCCGTCTTCAGACACCACCGAGATGCCTGGGCCGAACAAGTTGTCTATAATCGGTTCGACAACAGCCGCACTGCCGGGTGCATTTCCAAACTTGGTGCCGCCCTCGCTCTCGAATGCGTCTTTCGGGAAGGAAAACACCACCATACTGCCCGACGCAGCAGCTTGCGAAAGCCGCGAGTCGGGGAAGTTCATCGGCAGGACATGCGCATCCGCAGACCCGTCGGTAATGGTCGCAACCGCTTGGCCCCAGTTGACCTGGGTGCCTGAATAACCGTTTCCATCCTCAAGACCGGTCGCGATGCGGACCATAGCGCGCGCCTTGTTCAATGCCGCCCCGCGCGGTGGACCATTGTAGATAGTCGCCCCTTCAACGGCGCTCCAGCCGCCAAAGTTCCTGCTTTGAAATGCCGATAGGCCGAAGACAGAAAAGCGGTAGGTGTAAAGAACCGCGAGATCGCCGGCGAGTTCCTCTCCGGTCTCCGGGCCAAGGCTGGCATATGGGCCTGCGCCCTTTGACAACAGGAACGGCAGGATGAACGGTGCCGCTGCAATGTCGGTGTTGCCTTCGGCAACGTTCTGAACCGAATTCGTGAGAGTTTGTCCAGCAGCCACTTGAATGTTCGCAATGCCGGCATTCGCCGCCAGTTCTGCGATGCCAAACATCGTCTGTGCCGCAATCTCGGTCGGTGGTGTCGTCTCGCCGGTCAGGTTTGCCTGCGCCTGCGCCGAAAAGGCCAGACAGGTCGCGGCAACGGCGCCTGCGATTAGGTTTGACTTGGTCATGGTTTCCTCCCTTGGTTTTCTTAGCCCGCCGCGTGATCCGGCATTTGCCGTCCATCGCTTTCGAGTTCGGCCTTGTCCCGGTAGCCAATGTAGATTCCGGGTGGCTCTTTGTTGTCTGTCATTCGTTCGATCTGGACGGCACTTCTGGTGATGCGGGAGTGGTGCTGACGGGTCCATTCGAAATGGAGGTCCCGCAATCGGGCGAGTTCGGTCGCATACTCGGGATCGGTCGCCAGATCGCGCAATTCGTCGGGGTCGTTCTTCAGATCGAATAGAAGCGGCCGCATTTTTTCCACATGAACGTATTTCCAGCGCCCGTCGAATACCATGGTCAAGCGTGCGTCTGCCTGATCCACGCCGACCTCGCGGCGAGACTCCCGGGTGGCATAGTCATATTCGGAAACTGTAAATTCGCGCCACTCCGTGGTCGCGCCATGCATCAAGTCGGACAGCGATCTGCCCTCAAGAATGTGCGGTTTGTCTTCTCCTCCGAAGAAGTCAAGAAAGGTGGGAACCAGATCGATGCCTTCCACCAATGCGTCGACCGCCGTGCCGCGTGTCCCGTCTGCTTCGGACCTTGGATCATAGACAAGCAGCGGAATGCGGGCAGAACAATCGTAGAACAGGTCCTTTTCGCCCAACCAGTGGTCGCCCATATTATCGCCATGGTCAGAGCAGAAGACGATCATCGTGTCGTCCATGCGACCGCTGTCGCGCAGATAGGAAAACAACCGGCCCAACTGATCATCCAGTTCCTTGATCAGGCCCATATAACAAACACCGGCCAGATCGCGGACATCATCCCGGGCCATGCTCTTGCAGACCCGCATGTTCATCCAGACCTGCATCAGCGGATGATCCGTCTGACGTTCTTCATCGCTGCGCACAACCGGCGGCAAGTCCGCCGCAGTGTACATGTCGTTATACGGCGCTGGCGCGAGGAACGGCCAATGCGGTTTGATATAGCTTAAATGGCACAGCCAGGGTTGATCGCCTTGCGCCTCGATGTACTCGATACCGCGCGTGGTCAACCATGCAGTTTCAGAGTGTTCCTTAGGCACCCGCGCAGGCAGAGGCGCGTTTTCGATGACCCATCCTGTGCGCATCTCCCCGTCCGGTCCGATCGCTGTGTTGGCCCATTCTTCCCACGGGTTGTCGCCATCCATACCATTATCACGAAGGTATTGGTCGTAATCTTCGCCGCAACGGCCCGGATAGTCGCTGTGGTTGGTCCCGTCGTCGCGCACAAAAACGTCAAACCCGCATTGGGCGACCAAAGCGCCGATAGTGCTTTCCGGCGTTATGCCTAGACGTTGCATCCCCTCTTTGTCGGGTGTCATGTGGGTCTTTCCGACAAGTGAACACTTGACCCCGATCTCGCGCAAGTGATCGCCCAGCGTCGGTTCACCCACGCGCAAGGGAAAGCCGTTCCAAGTCGATCCGTGGCTGCGGACATAGCGACCAGTATAAAAGCTCATCCTGCTTGGGCCGCAAATCGGCGATTGCACGTAGGCACGGTTGAAGCGCATGCCCTGAGATGCCAGCCAGTCCAGATTGGGCGTATCAATGTGATCAGTCCCGTAACAGCTGAGATAGTCCCACCGAAGCTGATCGGCCATGATCCACAAGACGTTCCGCGCGGCCTTTGTCATGTTGCTTCCCTAGCAGCCGCAAAGCGGGCGCAGGTGCGCCAGCCACCTGTTTCAAGGACGGATGTCGAAAACGGCTGGATCATTATTACCCCAAGAATTGGCCACATGGCAAAACCCACTGCCCCAATCCTTGACCGGATTTACATATCAGTCCAATAATAATAGTGCACATTAACTTTACATTCTGATATGTTTATAGACCCAAAAAACTTGGAACAATTGGCAGCGGTCGTTGAGCATGGAACCTTGCACGAGGCTGCACGGCAGCTGCGCACCTCGCAACCCGCGCTAAGCCGCATGATCAGCAATCTGGAAAGCAGGCTCGGGGTTAAACTGTTTGAGCGAAGTAGTCGCCCTTTGATCCCAACGGACATCGGATTGAAGCTCTCGCAACGCGGTCGTGCCATCAGAACAATCCGCGAGGGCGCATACGAAGATGTCCAGCTTGGGCTGCAAGGGCTGAGCGGTGTCCTTACAATCGGCGCGCCGCCCTTCCTGTGCGAACGACTGGTAGGCGATGCGATATCATCCTTCCTGCGGGAACGTCCCAGTATCGAGGTGAAGCTGAAGTCAGACTATTTTCCCCAACTCGAACGCCATGTCGCGCTAAATCAGGTTGACGCGCTTATCTGCCCGCTCAGGTTGCTGGCGTCCCCCAAGGAAGATCTGGTCGTCGAGCCACTGTTTCAGGATGAACATGTTGTCATTCTTCGTAAGGATCATCCCCTTACGAAGAAATCAACGATCGATGCCAACGATCTGCAGAGCGCGACTTGGATCAGTCATGCCGAACACAGCATGTTGCGCTCTGACATGGCGACAGCCCTCACATCGTTCGGCGTTGAAAATCTGCATATTGCCTTTCAAAGCGAATCTTCCGGCGCCGTCATGGAAATGCTTCGCAGCACAGACTTTCTTACAATTCTTCCGCGCTATGCGATTCTGGGCGGCCAAGCCAACGACAGATTTGCAGAACTGCCTGTCAGGTTCGTGACCTCGGCAATGCCCGTTGGAATAGTAACGCCCCGCAATCGCCTGGAAAGCCCGCTTTTGGCAGCTTTCGCAAACCATATGCGCAGTTATGTCCGAAATGACCTACCCGAGAGGTATCGGCTCTCGCACGCGGAAAAGCATCGCTAGGCGGCCGACGGTGTTTCACGCAACACATGAAGGGCAGGGCTGACGACGGCACCAGCGTTATGACGAAGTCTGCCGGACTGGCAACTGGCCGCCAGCGACGCGCCATCAACTTCAAGCACCACGTTCAGAAGGTCAAGGATAGCGCGTTTCCCGGTGCTGTTCCACTGCCCCGGCACACAACGGCAATTGACCCCGATGCGCCATCTGCCTTCAAACATGCCGTTTTCTTCAAAGCTAGGCGGTCGCAAAGTTCAAAATATCGATTTTTATTTGACATTAGTACACATTATCGTCAAAAAATTGAAGCTATCAAATTGGAGGATTCGATGCGGTTACTCGTTGGAAGTATTTCGGGGAAGCAAGCTGTCTTCGCCGTCGAGGGAGAAAAAGCAGTCAATCTGACGGAT
>JBFEQR010000089.1:0-7625 GCA_041549425.1 Yoonia sp.
CCAATGCCCGTCAAGTTGGCCTGTGTCACCGCGATCATCGCGCCAAGAACGCACAATGTTAGCCAAAAAGCTAACTGTTTTGGGAAAAGCTGTGAGCGCACATGATGCACTGCCTTTGCCACGAAAAAAGGCCCGGTCGTGAAACCGAGCCTTTGGGTTGTCCTAGCCTATGGCTTATTCGTGCGGCAAAGATCCTGTGCCTTTGCCGGACAGACCGCCGGAGACTTCTTCTGTTGCCTCGCCCGACAGCTCTTCGGGCAGTATCAGGTTCAGCACGATCGCAATCAGCGCGGCAGGCAGCAGGCCCGACGTCATCAGGATGCGCAGCGTATCAGGCAGGTATTGCACCGCCTTGGGATCAAGCTGCAGCCCCAGACCGATTGACAGGGCAATCGCAAAGATCACCATATTGCGGCGGTTCCAGTTCACGTCCGACAGCATCGAGATACCGGCGGCCACGACCATACCGAACATCACGATCACACCGCCGCCCAACACTTCGATGGGGATCGTACGGATGACCGCGCCCACTTTTGGGACCAGACCACAGATAATCAGGAAGATTGCGCCGATGGTGACCACGTGGCGGCTCATTACGCCGGTCATGGCGATCAGGCCGACGTTCTGGCTGAAGGATGTGTTTGGAAAGCCGCCAAACATGCCCGCAACAGCCGTGCCGACACCGTCTGCATAGGTCGCACCTGTGATTTCCTTGTCTGTGGCTTCGCGCCCGGCGCCGCCTTTGGTGATACCAGAGACATCGCCCACGGTTTCAACAGCTGACACAAAGGCCATCAGGCAGAAGCCCACGATGGCGGCAATGCTCATTTCAAAGCCGTATTTGAACGGCATCGGTGCCTGAAATACCGCCGCGCGGTTCCAGCTTGTGGCAATACCTTCGACGGTGACCATCCCCATCAGCATGGCGTAGAAATAGCCCACAAGGATACCGATCACGACAGCAGAGACCGCCAACATGCCTTTGGCGTAGAACTTGAGACCCAAGGTCACAAAGATTACGACCAGAGCTGCAGACCAGTTCAAGAGCGAGCCGTACTCCGGCGCATTAATCGCAGGCACACCACCTGCAGCATACTGGATGCCCACCTTGACCAAGGCCAGACCGATCATGGTCACAACCAGACCCGTGACAAGCGGTGGCAGGGCAAAGCGGATTTTGCCGATGAAGGTTGCGATGAAGGCATGAAACAGGCCGCCGATAATGACACCGCCGAACAGCGCAGGCAGGGCTTCGACGCCTTTGCCTGCGACCAGCGGGATCATGATCGGGATAAAGGCAAAACTGGTGCCCTGCACGATCGGCAACCGCGCACCGACGGGGCCAAAGCCGATGGTCTGGAACAGCGTGGCAATACCGGCAAACAGCATCGACATCTGAATGAGATAGGTCATGTCTGGAAAGCCTTGCGCGCCTGCGTCAGACCCGAAGCCGAAACCGGCAGCACCCGCGATGATGATCGCCGGTGTAACGTTTGATACAAACATCGCCAGAACGTGCTGGATACCCAGCGGTATGGCGCGATGCAGCGCGGGTGTGTAGTTAGGGTCGCGGAGTTGCTCCGGTGTCCCGATTGAAGTGTCAGCCATGTTAATGTCCCTCCCTTTGGACGTCTTTGCCAGTTTTTTTTCTGGCTTATGCCTGTTCACCGGTGATGATGAACGGTGTATCTAACCAATGCTCTTGCAGGTTCGGACCCTCCCCGATCCGGTCCACAACAGCGAACAATCCAGGCGCATGGATAGGTGTCAGGACCCCGTGCCAAGTGCCGCGTGCAAAATTGACCCCTTGCCCCGCCGTCGTCAGAAACGCGCGCGGCTGGCCCGGTACGTCACCTGCATCAGGGGCCACAACCACCACAAAGGGGTGATGCGTCATCGGTAGAAACGCCTGACTGCCCTGCGGGTGGCGTTCCATCAAATCCAGAGTGATCGGAAACTGGCGCGCCTGCGCGTCAAACAGGCTGATGCCTGCCCTGCCATCCACGATGTCGATACCTGCAAGGTCATGATAGCGACCGCAAAGCCCCTGATTGATGAGCTTGTCAGGATCGCCTGCGACCTCCAGCACATCACCGAACGGAGCAAATGCGGCCTGTGTCAGAGGCTCAAGGCGCAGCACCTGCGTCATGCGCCCAGTTGCTCGATCAGACGCAGCTCTGCGATGCGCTCGACCTGACGGCAGGCTTCCGCGAATTCGGTGGCGCGATCATTGGCGATGCGCCGCTCGAAGGCCTCAAGAATGGATGCCTTGGTGTTGTCCTTAACGGCGATGATAAAGGGAAAGCCGTGGCGTTCCACATATTGTGCGTTCAGGCTCTGGAAGGTTGCACGCTCCGCGTCTGTCAAAAGATCAAGACCCGCGCCCGCCTGTTCCGCCGTGCTTTCGGCGGTCAGTTTGCCCGCCGCGGCCAGTTTGCCCGCCAGATCGGGGTGCGCGTTCAGCACGCCCAAACGCTGGTCGTCGGAGGCAGAGCGGAACACACGGGTCAATGCGCTGTGCACGCCCTGCGCTGTATCATGGGTAGGGCCCAGTTCCAGCGCATGGGCACCTTCGGCAATCCATGGGCTGTGCTCGAACACACCGCCGAAAGCGGCAACGAAGCTGTCCCGATCCATTTCAGAAGGACGGGTCAGCGCCGGTGCGGGGTGTTCGCGCGCCCAATGTTCGGCAACGTCCAACCGTGTCGCAAACCACACATCTTCATGCGATTTCATATAGTCGATGACCCGCGCCAGCGCCGCCGCGCGGCCCGGACGGCCCATCAGGCGGCAATGCAGACCAATCGACAACATCTTGGGCGCACCAGCTGTGCCTTCGGCATAGAGCACGTCAAAGCTGTCTTTAAGATAGCTTTCAAACTGGTCCCCATTGGTGAACCCTGCCTGAATGCCGAAACGCATGTCGTTGCAATCCATGGTGTAAGGCACAATCAACTGATCAGTGCGCCCGAATTGCATCCAGTACGGCAGATCATCGGCATAGCTGTCGGCGACATAGGCGAACTGGCCCGTCTCGGCGGCCAGACGCACGGTGTTGTTGGAACAACGCCCCGTGTACCACCCGCGCGGGGCTTGGCCGGTGACTTCGGTGTGCAGGCGAATGGCCTCGGCCATCTGCGCGCGCTCCTCGTCTTCGGGCATATCCTTGTGTTCGACCCATTTCAGGCCGTGGCTGGCGATTTCCCAGCCGGCGGATTTCATCGCAGCCACCTGTTCGGGGGCGCGGGCCAACGCGGTGGCGACGCCGTAGACGGTGACCGGCAAATCGCCCATCAAGCGGTGCAACCGCCAGAAACCGGCGCGCGATCCGTATTCGTAGATCGATTCCATGTTCCAATGCCGCTGGCCCGGCCAAGGGGCGGCACCGGTGATTTCGGACAGGAACGCCTCAGACGCCTGATCACCATGTAGGATGTTATTCTCGCCACCTTCTTCATAGTTGAGCACAATCTGCACAGCAACTTTTGCCTTATGCGGCCAATTGGCCTTGGGTGGGTTAGCACCGTATCCGGTCATATCGCGGGGGTATCGTGTCACAGCGGGGATTCCTCTTTGTCGTTAATTTCCTATAAAGCAAAGCAATCAGTTTCTTTTTCAAAAAATATGCGAAAGAGTCTCTTGTTTGGATGGCTTTGCGGATCACATCCTTTCTGGCATTAAGTTAGAGCCAAGCAAAGGAGCAGCGCAATGACCGGCTATTTGACAACCCACGTCCTTGACACCGCCCGCGGATGCCCGGCGGAAGGGCTGAAAATTGAGCTGTTTGCCATTGATGGCGACAGCCGGACCCATCTCAAGACGCTTGTCACGAACGATGACGGGCGCACGGATGAGCAGATGTTGCCAGCCGACGCTTTCGCGACCGGCACCTATGAGCTGGTCTTTCATGCGGGCGCATACCTTGATGCCTGCGGAACACCGTCCGAAGACCCGCGCTTTCTGGATGTGATCCCGCTCCGCTTTGGCATGTCAGAGGCGTTGCATTATCATGTGCCGCTGCTGCTGTCGCCGTTCGGGTACTCCACCTATCGCGGCAGCTAGACCCCGCGCACCACGGTGCTGATCCGGTCAATCACGAAATCCATAAACAACCGTGTCTTGGGGTCCTGCCGCCTGCGGTGGGTAAACAGACACGCCATCTGGATTGGCACAGGCGGGTTCTGGGTCGCGACTGGCACCAGACGTCCGGCCTTGAGGTGTTCGGCCACCTCGAACATCGGTTTCAACGCGATGCCATTCCCGCCAAGGGCCCAGTTCGTCAGCACGTCACCGTCATCGGATTCGTACCGCCCCTGCACGCGGAATTTCTGCGGGCCGTCAGGCGTTGTCAGACGCCATTGGAATTCGGTCGCTCCAGGAAAGCGCAGGTTCAGGCATTCATGGTTTTCCCTAACCAGATCCGCACCCGATGCCGGATTGCCACGTGCGGCGATATAAGCGGGGGCAGCACACAAAACCCGCTCCACATCCGCGATCTTGCGGATACGCAGGGTACTGTCCTCGGGCTCGCCGAGAAAAAACGCCAGATCAAGCCCCTCGGTCGTCAGATCGACCTTACGGTCGCTCAGGCGCAGGCGCAGCGTGATTTCGGGATAAAGCTTCAGGAAATCGGGCACATGCGGCGCGATCAGACGGCGCCCGACACCCAAAGGCGCTGCAACATAAAGCGCGCCTTTGGGATTTTCGGTGATATTGACGACCTGCGTTTCCGCACTCGCCACGCTTTCCAGAATCTCGCAGGCCCCGCCATAAAAGGCACGGCCTTGTTCGGTCGGCGTCAGACTGCGGGTGGTGCGCTGGAACAGACGGACACTCAGATGCCCCTCAAGCTGCGAAATCCGGGCCGAGGTGACCGCCGGTGAAATCCGCAAATCACGCGCCGCAGCAGACATGCTGCCCAACTCATAGACACGGACGAAAGTGCGGATATTGTCGAGGTAGGACATTGTATTGTTTTTTTTGATGCTGTTTGGCTTACGCAAGCAATACCAGAATAATCACGGCCCGCATAGGATGGGTAGCAACAAAAACCAAGATGGGGAACGCCATGTATGATCTTGCAATTCTTTGGGACTGGATCGCCTTTTCGGTACGCTGGCTGCATGTCATTACCGCAATGGCGTGGATCGGGGCGTCGTTCTATTTCATCGCCCTCGATCTGATGCTGAAACCCGCGCCCGACATGCCCGAAGGCGCATTCGGCGAGGAGTGGGAAGTGCATGGCGGCGGCTTTTATCACACCACCAAATATATGGTCGCCCCTGCCCAGATGCCCGAGCATCTGACATGGCACAAATGGCAAAGCTACAGCACATGGCTGTCGGGGGCGGCACTTTTGATGATCGTCTATTGGGTTGGCGGAGAACTGTTCCTGCTTGACCCGACCAAGGCCGATCTGGCGCTATGGCAAGGCATCCTGATCTCTGCGGGGTCGCTGACCATCGGCTGGCTGGCCTATGACGCGATGTGCAAGTCAAAGCTGAGCGAGAACCCTACCCTTTTGATGTTGCTACTTTTTGTGATCCTAGTGGTGATGTCGTGGGGCTATAACCAGATATTCACCGGACGTGCGGCGCTTTTGCATCTGGGTGCATTTACCGCGACGATCATGACCGCCAATGTCTTTTTCCAGATCATGCCGAACCAACGCATTGTGGTCGCTGATCTGAAGGCCGGACGCACACCCGATGCCAAATACGGCAAGATCGCCAAGGTGCGCTCCACCCATAACAACTATCTGACGCTGCCGGTCGTGTTTCTGATGCTGTCGAACCACTATCCGCTGGCTTTCGGCACGCAGTATGCATGGATCATCGCCAGCCTGATCTTTCTGACGGGCGTTACCATCCGCCATTACTTCAACACCATGCACAAGACCGGCAAAGGGCCGCATTGGACATGGGCGGTGACTGTTCTGCTGATGATCCTGATTGCGTGGCTGTCCACGGTGCGCACAGGCGACACATGGCAAGAGGCAGAGGCGCGGCCACTGACCCCTTATGAAGAAAAATATGCCACGGCTGCCGGCTTTGATGCCGCCTTCAACACGGTGATCGGCAATTGTTCGATGTGCCACGCCCGCGAGCCGGTTTGGGGCAATATGCAGTGGGCCCCCAAAGGCGTCTATCTGGAAACGCCCAGCGATGTGGCAAGGCACGCGGGCCAGATCTACCTGCAAGCGGGTGTGAGCCATGCCATGCCACCGCCGAATGCCGTGCAGATGGACCCGCAGGCCCGCGCGACACTTGTAAATTGGGTCCGCGAAGTGCGCGGTGAAAGCTAGGCATCTGCGGCTTCACCGCCAGCGCGGTCAGAGCCACACGCGCACCGCGAATAGCAAAGTTTGACCAACGAAAGTTTTTCTTGAACACCGCATTTACCTGACTAAAGTCAGCTAAATGGGACAAGACCAAATTTCCCGCGTGCGCAATTTCAGTCGCTCGGTCGCTGTCGAGGTCGGTGCGCTTGAAGATTCATTTCTCGACCGCGGCAGGCCGCTTGGCGCGGCGCGTGTGCTGAACGCGATCGGTCTTGGCTATGAGAATGTCTCGGAATTGCGCGCCTTTCTCAAGCTGGACACAGGGCTTCTGAGCAGATTGCTGCGCGGCCTCGAAGCTGAAGGTCTGATCGAAACGGAGCCTCATCCAGACGACCGCCGCAGCCGCACCACAAAGCTTACGGCAAAGGGCGCAAAGGAATTCGACGTCTACGAGACCCTCTCGAACGAACGCGCCGCGAACATTCTGGCGCGCCACAAGGATGCGCGCCGCCTGTTGGAGGCGATGGATGTCGTGACCGTCGCACTATCGCGAGAGAACATCGTTTTTGAAGAAGCGGATTATGCGTCCGATATCGTCACCAGATGTCTGGGCGCGTTTGCAGCGGAACTGAGCCAGCGCTTGAACCTGCAGTTCGACCTCAAGAAATCTGGCGATCCCGAACTGACCCAAATGAAGCACCCCCACGGGACCTTTGTTGTTGCCAGACTGGGGGATTTGCCGCTGGGCTGTGTGGGCGTCAAAGGAAACGGCGGCACTCTGGCAGAGATCAAGCGGATGTGGATCGCACCGGCAGCACGGGGGCTGGGACTGGCCCGACGTCTGATGACGACCGCCGAAGACGCGGCACGCGATCTGGGCATCGACACGCTGCGTCTGGACACCAACAGTACCTTGTTCGAGGCGGTGGGCCTCTATCGCAACATGGGTTGGACGGAAATCGAACGGTTCAATGACGATCCCTACCCCGACCTCTTTTTTGAAAAGCGACTTGCGCGCGACGGTAACGGCGACTGATAGTAGCGGCCAACGCGACCATTGCGACAGCCCACCTTTTGCAATCGGGAAGTTGCAGGAAATGATCATACAAGCGTGTTTGAACGGCGCGGGCGACGCTTGATGGCATCCTCGCGGTCCTGCAGGACGCCCAAATTCAACGGCCGGTGCTGTTGCGCAAGACAGGGTGTCTGCGGCCGACCAGTCACCCCGCAGGTCTGAATGCCGGGCGCCACACCTATCTTGTCCCAGATGATTTTCAGGACTTGCCAGTGGGCGGCGCTCGACGCTGAGACTGCTGCCTGTCAAGCCGCTCTGGCGCGATCAGCC
>JBFEQR010000090.1:0-7516 GCA_041549425.1 Yoonia sp.
ACCTGGACGGCCAACATTATCACGCTGTTTCCGCAGGCCTTCCCCGGCGTTCTGGGCGAAAGCCTGACCGGCAAAGCCCTTAAAGACGGGCTGTGGCAACTCAAGACCTATGATTTGCGCAGCTACGGTATCGGCAAGCATCGCAACGTCGATGATACACCCGCAGGCGGCGGCGCAGGCATGGTGCTGCGCGCAGATGTGCTGGAAAAGGCGATTGCGGATGCGCATCTGGGCGCGCGGGGCAATCTGCCGCTGGTTTATCTTTCCCCGCGTGGCCGCCGCTTTGACCAGCAAATGGCCCGCAACTGGGCGCGCGCGGATGGTGTGACCCTTTTGTGTGGCCGCTTTGAAGGCGTGGACGAAAGGGTTTTGCAGCACTACGGCATTCAGGAGGTCAGCCTTGGCGATTTTGTCATGACCGGTGGTGAAATCGCTGCGCAGGCGATGATTGATGCAACGGTCCGCCTGTTGCCGGGTGTGCTGGGCAACGCGGAAAGCGCTGTCGAGGAAAGCTTTTCGGCGGGCCTGCTGGAGCATCCGCAATATACAAAACCCGCCGAATGGCAGGGGCACGCGATCCCCGATGTCCTGCTTTCCGGCAATCATGCCAAGATCGCAGAGTGGCGTCGGGATATGTCCAAGAAAATCACGCAAGAGCGCCGGCCGGACCTTTGGCAGGCATTTGTTGCAAAGCAGGAAAAAGAGGACCCATAGGGGCCTTGATCGCGCGATGGGTTGGGCCTATACGGGCGCATCTCCGGTCAGCGCGCTGATTCCGGGGTTTGGTTTATGGAAGAACCGGATTTACGATATGGGCTTGCGTGGGCACATCATCGCCGCAGACACCGGACAACCGTACAAAGATGATGACGCACCTCTGGCGGGCGGCTTGACCGGACCCGGTAACGACACAGAGCTCTACGGCACGCGAAACAACATTGCGGATAACCGCAAGCATCATAAGGAGCGTTTCAGATGGACCTGATCGCACAACTCGAAGCGGAACAAGTCGCCGCACTGGGAAAAGAAATCCCGGATTTCAAAGCGGGTGACACCATCCGCGTCGGTTACAAAGTGACCGAAGGCACACGTAGCCGTGTGCAGAACTACGAAGGCGTTTGCATCGCACGCAAGAACGGCAAAGGCATTGCCGGTTCGTTCACAGTGCGCAAGATTTCTTTCGGCGAAGGTGTGGAGCGTGTTTTCCCGCTGCATTCCACCAACATCGACAGCATCACAGTCGTCCGCCGTGGCCGCGTCCGTCGCGCCAAGCTGTACTATCTGCGTGCACGTCGCGGTAAGTCCGCACGTATCGCAGAGGTCACCAACTACAAAGCGCCCAAGGGCGCCGAAGCGTAAGGATTGTCATCATGAAAAAAGATACGCACCCAGATTACCACATCATCGACGTCAAAATGACCGATGGTACGATCGTTCAGATGAAATCCACATGGGGCAAGGAAGGCGACACCATGTCGTTGGATATTGATCCCTCCGTGCACCCTGCATGGAACGGCGGTTCCACACGTCTGATGGACGCCGGTGGCCGTGTGTCCAAGTTCAAGAACAAATACGCTGGTCTGGGCTTCTAAATCGGCTGGTGGATCAAGATCCACCTTACGAATTGAAAACGCCGCCACTGATAAAGAGGCGGCGTTTTGCTTTTCGGGTCGCCCTGTCGGGATTACCCTGCAAGCTGCTCGTTCAGGAACGACGTGAACGCATCCCAGCTGGCAGTGTCAGCCCGCTCCTGATAGCGCCCTGAACCGAAGACGGTGAACGCGTGTGGTGCGTTGGAATAAACCTCGATCGTGTAGGTATTGCCGGCTTCTTCGAACTCTTTCGCCAGTGTTGCCACATCATCCATCGTGATGGATGTGTCCGCGCCGCCATGCAAAACCAGAACAGGTGGTTCGTCACCATCCCACGACTGCCCCTCTGGTGTGGTCAGCCCGCCATGGAACGTGGCATAGCCTGCGGCCATGGCCGCCATGTCGCTGCGCGCCATATCGAGCGCCACAGCACCCCCGAAGCAGTACCCCTGCACCACCATGTTATCGACGCTGGAAAGGTCGGTCGCCTGTGCGATACCCGCCTGCACCAGCATCCGCATCCTGTCGCGGTCCTGATAAAGTGCGCCTGTCGCCGCGACCCGGTGATCCATTGTCTCGGTCGGGGTATCGTTGCCGAACATATCAAGGGCAAAGGCGTTATAGCCCATCTCGGCCAGCATATCGGCGCGCTGGCGTTCATAGTCTGTCATGCCGTCCCAGTCGTGAACGATCAGAACCAGACCTTTGGGATTCTCCGCTTGCGCCCAATAGCCGGTGAAATCTTCACCTTCCACGGTGTAGGACACGTCTTCTGCAGCGGCCGTCGTTGCCGCAGCAAGTGAAAGTACCAGTGTTAAAGCAGTACGCATGTTCGCTTCTCCTTGTTGCATTGTCGGTTTGTCATTGGAGAAGGAAATGGAGCGGAAGCCGCTTACGGCAAGTCCGCAGGGGCACAGGCATTGTTTACCCACGCACAGAAACTATACTAGCTTGAGCGGCAACGGCGTATTCGCCCGATGCCCCA
This sequence comes from Yoonia sp., assembly GCA_041549425.1. GTDB lineage: Bacteria > Pseudomonadota > Alphaproteobacteria > Rhodobacterales > Rhodobacteraceae > Yoonia. Next base: position 2,578 of record JBFEQR010000090.1, read on the forward strand.
TCCCGCCACGCGCAGAGGACCGACCATGCACCACCCGCTTAGCGGTCTGATCGACCAAATCGTACAAAACGCTGAAAAGCGGGGCGATTTTGACAACCTGCCCGGCGCGGGCAAGCCGTTGCCGCATTTGGACGATCCGCAGAATGCCGTCCTGAACCGGATGATGCAGGAGGCCGACGCGAAATCGCCGGTCGTCGTCCTGCGCCGCCAAATTCTTGAGGCGCAGGAAAGGTTGAAAACACTGACAGACGCGGACAAACGCAAAGCGGAAATGACCCGCCTGTCAGAACTTCACACCAAGCTTGCCATCGAAATGGAAGCTTTCCACAAATACGGTTAGGCTGCGGATTTACCGCGCCCGCCGCCACCGCCGCTACGACGCCGACCGCCGGGCTTGCCCTGATTGCCACCGCCAGGCTTGCCGCCTGCGCGTGGTGCCGCATTCCGGTTGCCCCCGCCACGGCGCCCGCCACCGCCGCCACCATTGGGCCGCTTTTTCTGACCGGGCTGGATTTCCCATGGACGACCGGAAGCGACAGGAATGCTGTCCTTCATCGCCTTTTCGATATCCTGCAATTCGATCATTTCATCCGGTGCCACCAATGCAACGGCGCTGCCATCAGCACCGGCACGGGCCGTCCGGCCAATGCGGTGCACATAGTTTTCCGCGACATTGGGCAGGTCGTAGTTGTAGACGAAACGCACGTCCGGAATATCCAGACCACGTGCCGCAACATCGGTCGCCACCAGCACGCGGGTCTTGCCCGCCTTGAACGCCTCCAACGCGCGCTGACGCTGGCCTTGGGATTTGTTGCCGTGAATGGATGCCGCCGCAAAACCCTTTTTCTCAAGCACTTTATACAGCTTTTCACAGCCGTGTTTGGTCCGTCCAAAGACGATCGCCAACTCGTCACGGTGTTTGTCCAGCAGGTCGACCAGCAGATCGGTCTTGGCCGCCTGTGCGACGAAATGCACGGACTGGTTGATCTTTTTCACAGCCTGCCCCGGAGGGTTCACCTGCACTTTGACAGCGTCATGCAGATAGGTGTTCGCAAGCTCGCTCATCAGTTTCGGCATCGTCGCCGAGAACATCATCGTCTGACGGTCTTTCGCCAACAGCGGTGCAATCTGGCGCAGCGCGTGGATAAAGCCCATGTCGAGCATCTGGTCGGCTTCGTCCAGCACCAGATAGATTGTTTCGTCCAGACGCACGGCGCGGCGGTCAAGCAGGTCGATCAAACGACCGGGTGTCGCGACCAGAAGGTCCACGCCACCAGCCAGACGTTTGGTCTGGGCGACGATACCCGCGCCACCAACGACCAGCGCCACCTTGAGGTGGGTGCCCTTGGTGTAGGCAGTCAGGTTGTCGGAAATTTGCTTGGCCAGTTCGCGCGTCGGCGCAAGGATCAGGCCGCGCACTGTCTTGGGGTTCGGTTTCACGCCTGCCTTCAGCAGTGCGTGTATCATTGGCAGACCGAAGGCCGCTGTTTTGCCTGTGCCCGTCTGGGCAAGGCCCATCACGTCGCGGCCATTCATGGCGTGCGGGATGGCTTGGGTCTGAATGGGTGTGGGATCGGTGATCCCCTGATCTTGAAGTACTTTTACAAGACGGGGCGCAAGGCCCAGCATATCGAAATCCATAAGTGGAATATCCTATTAGTTGCGGACCAGCGGTCCGCGCATATCATTTGGCCCACAGCAAAATGCCATGAACCGTGCAAGGTTGCGCCAATATGCTGACTGCCAAGACCGCATTGTCCGGGCGCCGATGTGGCGCGGGACCCCTGCGTGATGTGGGAACCTGAAGTTTGCGCGACGCCTTGCGCGGACATATTTGTCCCGCTCTGCTCACGCGGCAGCTTGCGTCGGCTGATAGGCACATGCGCCTTCGACCAACTTATGTCAAGGGCTGCGGAAAAACAGGGCAACAGTGTTGCATGTGCTTCCCCTCATTACGCCTACAAGATATGGTATCAGAAAGCAGAACAGGGCGGGGAATCGGTCAGTGGCGCATATCATTGTGGTGGGCAACGAAAAGGGCGGCGCGGGCAAATCGACCGTTTCGATGCATGTGGCAACAGCACTTGCGCGCATGGGTCACAAGGTGGGCACGCTCGATCTTGATCTGCGGCAAAAAACGCTGGGGCGTTATATCCACAATCGCAACGAGTACCTTAAAAAGAAGGGGCTTGATCTGCCGACCCCAGCCTATCATGAATTGCCCGAGATTGATCAAAACGCCCTGAAGCCTGGCGAGAACGCCTTTGATCACCGCCTGTCCATGGCCGTGGCCAAGATGGAGGCAGATGCCGATTTCATCCTGATCGACTGCCCCGGATCGCATACCCGCCTTAGTCAGGTGGCCCATTCGCTGGCCGACACCTTGATTACGCCACTGAACGACAGTTTCATTGATTTTGACCTGCTGGCCCATGTGGACAGCGACGGCGAGGAAATCACTGGCCCGTCGGTCTATTCCGAAATGGTGTGGAATGCCCGCCAGCTGCGCAGTCAGGCAGGACTGAAACCCATCGACTGGGTGGTCGTGCGCAATCGTCTGGGCGCACAAGCCATGGTGAACAAGGAAAAGATGTTCCGCGCAATTACCAAGCTGGCCAAGAGAATCGGCTTTCGCGTGGCCCCCGGCTTTAACGAGCGTGTGATTTTCCGTGAATTGTTCCCGCGCGGGCTGACCCTGCTTGATCTGCGTGACATCGGAGTAAAGGGCATGAATATCTCGAATGTGGCAGCGCGGCAGGAATTGCGCGACTTGATCAAGGCGCTTGATCTGCCCGGAGTGACAGCCGATTTTTGACTTCTGAAGGCAGCTGTCGGCGCTGACATCCAAAGACTGCTCTTTTATTGGGCAAATTACGTGCTTAGTGTGCCAACCAATACGGGAGGCTCCACCGTGCAGGAATTGATCGCACTTCAACGCTATGCCACTTTTGCCGCTGTCGCGCTTTTGACGGTGTTGTGTCTGGTTATCGGCTTCTGGGCCCCTTGGGTCTTTGTTCTGGCGCTTGTGTTCGGGGCGCTGACAATGCTGGGCGTGCATGATGTCAGGCAAAACCGGCACGCAATCCTGCGCAATTATCCGATCCTTGGGCATTTGCGGTTCCTGTTCGAAAAAATCCGCCCTGAAATCCGGCAGTATCTGATCGAAAGCGATCAGGACGAACAGCCGTTCAGCCGCGAACAACGCTCGCTTGTCTATCAACGCTCAAAAGCCGCCGAGGACAAACGCCCGTTTGGCACCCAAGAGCGCGTGTATGAGGCCGGCTATTCATGGCTGACCCATTCGGTGCAGCCCACGCATTTTGAAAACACCGACTTTCGCGTCATGGTTGGGGGCAAAAACTGCAAACAGCCCTACAACGCTTCGCTTTATAACATCTCGGCGATGAGTTTCGGCGCGCTTTCGGCCAATGCGATTTCAGCACTGAACAAAGGCTCCAAAATGGGCGGTTTTGCCCATGACACAGGTGAAGGCGGCATCAGCCGGTATCACCGTGAAGGGGGCGGTGATTTGATCTATGAAATCGGCTCGGGCTATTTCGGCTGCCGCAATGACGACGGCACGTTCAACCCCGACAAATTCGCGGCACAAGTGGCGGATGATCAGGTCAAGATGATCGAAATCAAGCTCAGCCAAGGTGCCAAACCCGGCCATGGCGGTATGCTGCCTGCGGCCAAGATCACGACCGAAATCGCAGAGGCGCGCGACATTCCCATGGGTGTCGATTGCGTTTCGCCCGCCGCGCATACCGCGTTCAACGGCCCGATGGAATTGATGCACTTCTTGGGCCGCCTGCGCGACCTGTCAGACGGTAAGCCCGTCGGTTTCAAGCTTTGCATCGGGCACCGGCGCGAATTCATGTGTATGGTCAAGGCCATGCTGGAAACCGGTATCATTCCCGATTTCATCGTTGTCGATGGCACCGAAGGGGGCACCGGCGCGGCGCCGCTGGAATTTGCAAACCATGTCGGTATGCCAATGGTGGACGGATTGACCTTTGTGCACAACACGCTGCGCGGTGCCGGCATTCGCGATCAGGTCAAGATCGGGGCGGCAGGCAAGATCGTCAGCGCCTTTGATATCGCCCGCGCGCTGTCATTGGGCGCGGACTGGTGCAATTCGGCGCGCGGATACATGTTCGCGATCGGCTGTATTCAGGCGCAGGCCTGTCACACCAACCACTGCCCTGTCGGTGTGACGACCCAAGACCCGCTACGCCAGAAGGCCCTTAACGTCGCCAACAAAAGCAGGCGCGTCGCGCGGTTTCACGAAAATACGCTCAAGGCATTGGGTGAAATGGCGGGCGCGGCCGGTCTGGACGATCCCTGCGGGTTCCTGCCTTATCACTTCATGACCCGCAAAGGCGACGGGCAGATGACCGAAGCGGCGGATGTCTATACCTATCTGCGCGAAGGATTCCTGCTTGACGACGGGACCGACAACCCTGTGTACCGTGAACGCTGGGCGCGCGCCAATGCACATAGCTTTGCCCCGCCAGAGGCCGTGGTCTGACACACCCCTGCGAGTGATCGGGCCGATTACTCCTGACGGGGTGGCGTCTTTCCGGCAATGCGCATGAACAGCGACACACGCGGTGTCGTCGCTGTCTCGGATCGGGACCGCGTGCGCAACACGGGTGTGTTCTCCGACGCGCCGCTCCGGCTTTCGCGCAGGACGATATACATGCCACTGGCGATGATGATCCCGGCACCGATGGCCGTTGGCTGGTCGATGGTTTCGTCGAAAAACATATACCCGAAAATACTGGCCCAGATGATCTGGCTGTATTGCATCGGCGCGATGATCGCGGCCTCGCCTGCCTGATAGGCGGCGATGACAAGGCGGCTGGCAATCCATGCAAATACCGCAATCACGGCCAGAAGCCCCAGATGTTCAATCGGCATTGGCACGTACACAAAC
>JBFEQR010000091.1:0-7507 GCA_041549425.1 Yoonia sp.
ACCCGCAATCCATCGTCGCGAAATCCGAGAATCTGGCCTCGAAGCAGATTTTCGAAGTCATCCGCCGCGAAGGACAGGAAGAACTGGAGCGCCCGAATGCATCGCTTTTCTGGTCCGGCATCGCCGCAGGCCTCATGATCTCGCTTTCGGTATTGGGCGAGGCGATTTTCAGAACCTATCTACCGGATGCGGAGTGGCGCTATCTGGTGGAAAATCTGGGCTACAGTCTGGGGTTTCTTGTCGTCATTCTGGGGCGGATGCAGCTTTTTACCGAAAACACGATCACGACCGTATTGCCGGTGATGCACAACCCCGTCTGGGACATGTTCCGCCGCTTGGTGATCCTGTGGTGCATTGTACTGTTGGCAAATGTGATCGGCGCGTTCGTCGTTGCCACGGCTTTTGCCTATGGTGATCTTATTCCGGCAGCACTTGTGCCCGCGATCACGGAACTGTCGGAACACGCCACCGGCTTTACCACCAGCGAAGCGTTCCAACGCGCCATTCCAGCCGGTGTTCTTGTGGCAGCTATCGTCTGGATGCTGCCCGAATCCGAAGGGTTCGGCTTTTTCATCATCCTTGTCTTTACGTGGCTGATCGCAGCAGGCGATTTCACCCATATCGTGGCGGGCAGCGTCGAAATGGCATTCTTGATGGTGCAGGGGCTTTTGCCGCTCGATCAGGCGCTGCTGGATTTCTTCCTACCTGTGCTGGCGGGCAATATTCTGGGCGGCACGGTGATCTTTGCGCTCCTGACATTCGGTCAGGTCCGGCGCGAGCTGCCACAGAACGGCGCAAAGGACTAAGGGAACCAATCCCGCCCCCGCGCGTTAACATTGCAGGGAAGCCCCGAAACAAACAAAGGGAAATATCATGGAATATGCAGGCTTTGGTGGCGTGATCCTTTTGGCCCTGAACCTTTGGGCCATCATCTCGATCCTGGGTGCAAGGATACCGACCGGCAGCAAGGTGTTGTGGACTTTGCTGGTGTTGGTACTGCCGGTCATCGGCTTTATTATCTGGCTGATCGCAGGGCCACGCGCCCCGCGCTAGGACAACACGACAAACGAAAAGGGCGTGCCGCATATTCTGCGGCACGCCCTTTTTTGTTACTCCGAAACCACCGCTGCGGGGCTTTCCGCCTCTGGGTTATCGGACTGATAGGCGGTCCAGACCATAAACCCCGCAAACAGGACTGCGGCAAAAGCCAGAACAGCCGCGATCCCGAACAATGGTCCACGGTGACGGCGAACCTGTTTCTCGATATTTGTGTTAGAAGCTGACATAGCGCCCTCCATTCAAGTTTCATTGAAAGAACAACGCGCCAAGGCCCGAAGGGTTCCATTGCAGGCAAGTGTGACGTGCGATTGATCGCCCCTTTTTAGTAATCCCGCGCTTCTGGCTCGAACTCCAACGCGTCGAACGACAGGGTCAGCGTATAGCGATCCTCGGTCTGTGTGGTGTCGATCTGCCCGCCCAGTTGCATGGTAAAGGCATTGATCAACTGGCTTCCCAGACCTGTGCTGTCTTGGGGCTGGCTACGACCGATCACGTTTGTCATGACCAGAACGCAGTTTCTGTCCCTGCGCTTGAAACTGACCGAGAACGCAGGCCCGTCCGGCACGTCGGTCCCGATAAACTTCATCGCATTTGTGGCCGCTTCCGCCACCAGCAAGGACAACGGCACCGCCTGATCAGGATAAAGGCGCACAGGGTCGATGTCGGTCACAACGTTCAGCGCGCGGTTCTCATCGGCGATCAACTCGACAGAATTTTCGACGATTTCGGTGACCAGCGCGCCCACATCCACCAATCCGCCGTCCTGTGACTGGTAAAGGTCGCGATGGATCGTCGCAAGGCTGAGGACACGATCCTGCACGCGCCGCAGCACTGTTTTCGTCTCGGGATGTTCGGCCGCCCTGATCTGCATGTTCATGATGGATGCGATCAGTTGCAGATTGTTTTTGACACGGTGATGGATTTCTTTGACCAGCACGCCCTTTTCGCGCAACGCGTTCTCGAGCCCGGCCTCATCCTGCATGATTTCGGCGCTCATCTGCTGGAAATTCTGCTCCAGCTTCTCGATCTCGTAAGGCATGAATGTCTTGTCCGACGGGCTGTCATCGGTCTGCCTGTCATCGGCAAAACGGTCCATGCGCCGACGCAAGCGGCGCAAATGGCGCAGCACCAGCGTATGCACAGCCAGCATCGCCACACCCATGCTTGCAAACCACATCAACGCAGGAAACAGCGCAGGCGCAACCGTCAACGCCGACAAGCGGCCCGCCCCGTCCTCGACCCGCCACACCGCCATGACGGACGCAGGGCTGCCTTCGATCGTGACAACGCTATAGCGGCGTTCCTGTCCGTCCCTGTTTCTGGCCCGAAAGGTCTGTGGTTCGTCGCCGACAAGGCCAGCAAGGTCGCGGCCTGCGGGCAGTTCCGCAAGCTGGGTAAAGCCCGCGCGAGAGGTCAGGACCTCTCCGGCATCATTGAAGGTAATCAGGTTCTCCAACCCTAAATCTTCCAGACGGTCGGTGGTTTGGGGCAAACCGCTATGGGGGATGGACACCGACACAAATCCGGCAAACGCGCCGTCCACGCGAAAGGGTTCAGAGATCACGAACACCGACTGCCCGCTTGCGGGCACGTTGCGATTGACGGTGATTGTCGCCTCTTGCGCGGCCATGGTGCGGGCAAAATCCGGCGTATCGCGAAAATCCAGTTGCAGCGGGGACGAGGAACAATCGACAATCCCCGAAGGCGGCAAAACCCCGATAAAGCTGAATTCGGCACTGGCATCGACAAACCGCGACAGGATCGGCGTGCAACTTGCAGGGTTCTGCAACAAATCAGGGGCAATAGAGCCGAACAAACGCGCAGCCCCGACCGCCCTTTCAATCAAAACCTGTTCGTCACGCGCAGCGCGCTCGGTCAACCCCAACAGGGCAAGGCCTGCGTTCTGGTCGGCCTCCGCGGCGACGCGGTTGGTTTGAAACAGCGCGATTGACCCCAGCGGAAACAGGGCCAGCGTCAAAAGCGCGGCAAGCTGCACACTCAGGCCGCGAAACCACTGCGCCTTGATCATGACGGCAGGTTCGGACTGCCCACGACAGCCATCGTCGCCGAATCCGTCAGCTCCAGCGCGTCATCACCGTCCAGTTGCAGGATTTCGGTCAGCTTTGCGCGGGCGCGGTTCACGCGGCTTTTCATCGTGCCGGTGGCGACACCGCACATTTCGGCGGCATCGTCATAGGAAAAGCCGGACGCGCCCACAAGGATCAGCGCCTCGCGGTGTTCATCGGCAAGCTGGTCAAAAGCGTCCTTGAAATCCATCATCTGCAAGCGGCCATCATGGTCGGGCTTGACCGACAGCGTATCGGAAAAAGCATTGTCCACATCCGCCACCTCACGGTTCAGCTTGCGGCGCGAGGAATAGAAATTGTTGCGCAGAATGGTAAACAGCCAGGCCCGCATGTTCGTGCCGGGCTGGAATTTATCCATGTTCGACCATGCCTTCAGCACGGTGTCCTGCATCATGTCGTCAGCCGTCGCGCGGTTGCGCGTCAGGCTCAGCGCGAACGCCCTGAGTGCTGGCAAATGGGTCACCAGCTCGTCGCGTGGGTCAGAGTTACTCATTTCTTTGTCTTCAACGCTTCGTCCTGTGCCCGCAAGACGCTAAGCAGGTCGATGATTTCATCCGGCATCTGATCCTTTTCCATATCCGAGAATACCTTTTTCAGGTTTTCATCGATATAGCGGTCGATGCGATCTTGTTTCGGCTCGTTCTGGCTTGCCATTGCGCGCTGCTGCCTCATGTAAAAAAGTGACGACTAACGGGAACCAACGTCCAAGCGGGGCGTTTGGTTCCAAGAAAAATTCGAAAAAAGGCTCAAAAGATGCATGACACCGCTCCAGAGGCAAACTTTTCCGATCTCGTCGCAGCCGAGCTGCCCTATCTGCGTCGCTATGCACGCGCCCTGACCGGTTCCCAAGGACGCGGTGACAAATACACGATCGCCACGCTCGAGGCGATTTTGAAGGATCGCAGCGACTTTGACAACGACGATCCTGTGAAGGTCAATCTTTTCAAATGTTTCCATGCGATCTGGACGTCTTCGGGGCAGATGTTTGTCGATCCCGATGATGACATGCGCAGCCGCGCACACGGTCTTTTGTCCAAGCTGACCACCAACTCGCGCGAGGCGTTGTTGCTGCGCACGATCGAGGAATTCAGCATCGACAGCGTGGCCAAGATCATGGGCGTGGACCCCGCAGAAGCGCGGCGTCTGGTCTCTGCGGCCAACGCCGAACTGTCACACAGCATCAAAGGTCGCGTGATGATCATCGAGGATGAACCGATCATCGCCGCCGACCTGACAGGGATCGTCACGGGCTTGGGCCATGACGTGACCGGTGTCGCGCGCACCCACCAAGAGGCGCTTGCCCTTGGCGGCGCCGAAAGCCCTGACCTGATTTTGGCGGATATCCAGCTTGCCGATAATTCCTCCGGCATTGATGCGGTCAATGACCTGCTCAAGACGATGGATGTGCCCGTGATCTTCATCACCGCCTTCCCCGAACGTCTTTTGACCGGCGACCGGCCAGAGCCCGCCTTTCTGATCTCCAAACCGTTCAAGGAAACACAGGTCCAGTCAGCGGTCAGTCAGGCGATGTTCTTTGCCTCGACCGCGACGCTCAAGGCGTAAGACACACGCCCCAACCGGCAAAAAAGAACCCCCGCTCCAAAAAGCGGGGGCACCTTGGTCTTATTCGGCGATCAGCGCCTTAAGCATCCACGCGGCCTGCTCGTGAAAGGCAGAACGGGCGGTGGCCAGATCCTCTGTCACCGGATCGTTCTGTTCACCGGCGACCTTGATCAGGGCGTGCAGGCGGTGGGCGATACGTTCGTGATCGTCCGCCAGCGTCTGGCACATCTCACCGGCTGATGGCGCGGATTTGCTGTCGTCCACAATTGATCGGTCGCGAATGTCGCCCATCGTCATCGGGGCCATCTGGCCCACGGCGCGGATACGCTCGGCCAGATCGTCGGCGGCGGCAAACATATCCTCGTACTGACCCTCTGTCAGGTTGTGGATGGAATAGAACAGCGGTCCTTCGACATTCCAGTGATAGGCATGGGTCTTGTAGGTCAGCATGTAGGTATCGGCCAGAACATCCGCCAATCCGCTTGCAATGGTTTCCGGTTTGCGTACGCCGGATGCGATGTCTTGTGGTTCTGCGACAACATTAAGTGACTGTGTCATGTGTGAACTCCTTTCAGGGAAAGTTATTTTCTGTCAGCTGCGGATGACACGCAGGATGATCGTCAGCACGAATAGGACCATGAAGACGAAAAACAGAATTTGCGCGATGCCGGCAGAGGCCGATGCAATGCCGCCAAAGCCGAAAACGGCAGCGACGACGGCAACCAACAGAAATGCGATTGCATAATATAGCATTGTTTGCTCCTTCATCAGTTCTGCGCAGGCACATCTGCGCGACTCTGATGACACAACGGCCAAGCTGCCAAATGGTTCCGGACCGTTTTGACAAAACTGGAAACCGGTGCGGGCAGTGGGGCAGGTCAGGCCCCCGCCTGATCCTGCGATATGGTCAGGACAAGCGTATCATCGGCAGACCGCTTGGCATGGATATTGGACGGTGCAACACGCGTCGCGGCCCCCTCTGCCGTGGCGATCTCCACGTTTTGCGTGGCGGTCAGATGATCGTCCAGATGGATATCGGCCAGATGCCCGACATCCCCGACATGGGCACGCACAGCGTGACCCTTCAGCAGGGTGAACCAGACGCCATCACTGTCGCCGGGTGGTTTTGGGCGTTCCTCTGCGGTGCGCGCATTGAACAGCGCGGCAATCAGGCTGGGTGATATGGTATTGCCGAAAGGCCCGATCAGCGTGCTGGGCAGATCAGTGGGATCAATCGCAACCGAAGTGCGATGCACAGCCGCATTCACACGATGCGCGATATCGTCGGGGTGGGCATTGGTCTTGATGACACCGTCATCCAGCTCCATGACCACGGGACTGAACAACAAGGACGCCGTTCCTGCCTCTGCGGTGATTTCAACCAGAAAAAACACGACCTCTTGCAGCGACAGATCAAAAAGAAGGTCGGTCACCCTGCCCGAGATCGCGGCATCTGTCGCATGAACAAGATCACGCCCTATCAGTGCTGATGCTTTCATAACGCTGTTCCTTTTCAAATGACAAAAGGGCCAGCCACGCAGGGCTGGCCCTTTGATGTTACACGCGTTGCGTCAAATTGAAACGCGCAATGCAAACCGCGAACGGCCCGCGCATCAGCTTTCGCTGAGCAACGCATCAAGCTCGTTCTCGACCTGAGACTTCGCCTTGCCGTATTTCGAACTGATCAACCCGACAAGCTGGTCGCGCTCGCCTTTGGCTTGTTCGACCTCGTCCTCTGTCAGATCGCCATACTCGGCGCGCAGTTTGCCTTTGAACTGTGTCCAGTTGCCTTTGATTTGTTCCCAATTCATATTGGTCTCCTTTCAATTGCGTCTGGATACATAACCCCCCACCCCACGAAAGGTTCCTGAAAAACATGGATTTTCAGCTGGGGGTGGCCGCTGGCCGATACGGCGGCCCGCGCGTTTTCGCATCATTCCGCCGATAGGTGGCGGGCAAGCGCGCAAATAAGCACCGCAGCACCGGAAATCTCGCTTGGCGTTAAGATTTCGTGCAACTTCTTGCGATACCAAATTTCCAGCTGCGCGACACCAGCGCATCTTATGCCACACAGAATGTAGCCGGACATGGCAGACGACACCCTTCCCGTGACAATCCGCGACGATGCACAGTTCAAAACGCTGGTGACGATGTGGAAATATCTGGATCAGTGGGATGATTTCGATCTGGTCTATCACGGCAAACCAGAGGTGCCACCGCGCCTGCAAGGCTTCACCATCGTGGCCAGCACCGATCCTGCGGAAGACTATGGCGTTCTGCTGCAGGTCTGCCCCAAAACCGCCCAGACAAAGGGCGGCGGGACATTCGTTGGTGGCAAACTGCTGGCCAAGGTACGCTTGAACTGACCGCGTCGCACGCGCGCTAAACCGCTGCCGTCCAGAACCGGTATCTGCCCTGCCCCGTGACTTCGCGGATAATCCCTGCCTTGGTCATCCAGTTCAGATTGCGCTGAATGGCGGCGCGGCTGGCGCGGGTTTCGGCCTCGGCCATGGGCGCATTGACCAAGGGCCAGTCACGCAACAGCGTAATCAACTGCGGCGGGGTGCGCCCTGACAACCCCGCACAGACATCGCGCGCCTGCGCGTCCCACGCCTGCAATCCGTCCAGCATCCGCAGGGCCGCGCGCGTCGCATGATCGGCCCCCGCAATCCAGCGCGCCAGACGGTCCGCAGGGCTGCCACCGCCGCGCAACCCCCCTGCCCCGCCAAGCGCCAGCGGCAGGAAAGGCGCACCCGCGACAGAGCGCACCCCAAGGCGGGCGGCGACAACCGCCGCCT
>JBFEQR010000092.1:0-7479 GCA_041549425.1 Yoonia sp.
TGAGGCGCTGACGCGCGACCTGATCAACACACCCGCCTCTGATATGGGACCGGACGAGCTGGAAGAGGCCGCGCGCGCATTGGCCAACGAACATGATGCCGCGATTAGGGTGACCACCGGTGACGATCTGATCATGGCCAACTTCCCGATGATCCATGCAGTCGGGCGCGCCTCGACCCGCTTGCCGCGCCTGATTGACATGCGCTGGGGTGATGCGGGGCCGCAATTGACGCTTGTGGGCAAGGGCGTGTGTTTTGACACCGGTGGCCTGAATATCAAACCGGGCGGTTCCATGGGGTTGATGAAGAAGGACATGGGCGGGGCCGCCACCGTCTTGGGACTTGCGCATATGATCATGGCGCTGGGCCTGCCGCTGCGGTTGCGCGTGCTGATCCCTGCGGTGGAAAACAGCATTAGCGGCAATGCCTTCCGGCCACAGGATATCCTGACATCCCGCAAGGGCCTGACGGTCGAGATCAACAACACCGACGCCGAAGGGCGGTTGGTGCTGGCCGATGCGCTGACGCTTTCGGATGAGGATGAACCCGACCTCGTGATTTCAATGGCCACCCTGACGGGGGCGGCACGGGTGGCCGTGGGTCCCGATATTGCGCCGTTCTTCACCGATAACGACGAACATGCTGCAGCCATTGCCGCCGCCGCTGCAAAAGTCGCCGATCCGGTCTGGCGGATGCCGTTCCACGAACCCTACGAGATCATGATCGAGCCGGGGATCGCCGATCTGGATAATGCCCCCAAGGGCGGTTTCGCGGGCAGTATCACAGCCGCGCTTTTCCTGCGCCGTTTTGTGGAAAGCCCCTACATGCATTTCGATATTTTCGGCTGGCAACCAAATGCCAGCCCCGCGCGTCCCAAGGGGGGCGTCGGCATGGGCGCGCGCGCTGTGCTTGATGCGCTGCCGCAGATGCTCGACCTGTGACCGATCGGCGCCTGACCCCTGCAAACGGGCGGGTCGCGGCCTTGTCATTGGCGGGCACGGTCGAGGCCGCGCAATATCTGGAAGGCTGGCCGTTGTCTGTCTGCGCCGAGGTTGCGGACCTTTGCGCAGCACCGGACGGGCCGCGCGACCGCCAGCTTTTGATGGGTGCAAGGGTCACCGTATTTGAGGACCGGCAGGGCTGGTCTTTCGTGCAGGCCGCTGACGGATATGTGGGGTATCTGCGCAGTGCAACGCTTGTTGCGCCGATCAACCCCACCCATTTCGTCAGCACGATCGCGACCCATGCCTATAGCGATGAGGATTTCAAATCACCCGAACGCCATGCCCTGCCTTTCGGCGTCCGGCTTTGTGTTGTGGATGAACGCCGCAGGTTCTTTGAAACCAACGCGGGCTTTGTGCCCAAGTCCCATTTGCGCGAACTTGTCAGGCCGTTTACCGACCCTGCCACTGTTGCGCAGATGCATTTCGGCGTGCCTTACCTTTGGGGCGGTAACTCCAGTCGTGGGATTGATTGTTCCGGCTTGGTCACAGCCGCGCTGACGGCCTGCGCGCATGAATGTCCTGGCGACAGTGATATGCAGATGGCGCAATTGGGCGCGGATGCGACAGGCGATTACCAGCGAGGCGATCTGCTATTCTGGAAGGGGCATGTGGGGATGATGGTGGATCAAGAGACTCTGATCCACGCCAATGCCCACCACATGGCGACGGTCTATGAACCGGTCGCTCGGGCCATTCTGCGGATCGAGGCCCAAGGTGACGGGCCTTTACTGGCGCAAAAGCGGCTTTAGGTGACGGCGCGGATCAGCTTGCGTTCAAGAACACGCAGGACCTGACGCAAATCATTCCCGCGTTTGAGGATCTGGCCATCCATCGCGACCACCGCATATTGCCCCTGTTTCATGCGCAGCTTTGGCCGCTTCTCGATCCGGTAAAGAGGATTTTCGGCGGTCCGGCGAAACACCGAAAACACGGCCACATCGCGCAGATGCGACATGCCGTAATCGCGCCATTCACCGGCTGCGACCATACGTCCGTAAAGCCCTAGAATCAGGTTCAGTTCCGTGCGGTGAAATGCAACCTGTTCCGGCGCGTGAAACTGCGATGGGGTTTGAACTGTCATACCAAAGACTTGCCGCAAACCCGTGCAAAATCAAGGGTGCTTCTTTCGATGCCTTGATTGCGCCATGGAATCACCACGGTCTTGCCGCATCGTATGCCAACTGGGGACACAACTGCGGAGTCTAATGGTTAGATAGCGAAATGCTAACCCGATGTTGTGTGTTATTGCCCCCACCCAACGCGCAGCATCGGGAATTTCCTTCCCGAATTCTGCTTTAGCCGCAATTGATCGCGCTGATTGTGCCGGTCTCATCAATCATGAAATTGATCCGGTCAGCCTGATAATCCATCGTCACGGCATCACCCGGACGGATGACCCGCACTTTTCCCAGCAGCAGTACATGCTCAAGCACGGTGGCGGGTTGCCCGACGCGGTCTCGATATGTGGCTGCGTTGCAGGTATCTTGATCCGGTGTCGGCAGCGGCGAGGCCGCGGTGGTGCAACCGGCAAGGGCTATCAGGGCGATCAGGCGTTTCATGACAATGATTGTTGTCGGATTTGCACAAAACACAAGTCCGAGGTTGAGTCTGGTGCGGCTTTCGCAGATTGTCCTTTTGATCTTAATAGGAGTTATCTGACATGCGTACACGTGCAGCAGTCGCGCTTGAGGCCGGTAAACCGCTTCAAGTAATGGAAGTGAACCTTGAGGGGCCCAAAGCGGGCGAAGTTCTGGTCGAAATCAAGGCGACGGGGATCTGTCACACAGATGAATTCACGCTGTCCGGTGCCGACCCCGAAGGGATGTTCCCTGCCATTCTGGGCCACGAGGGCGCAGGCGTGGTGGTCGAGGTCGGCGAAGGTGTGACCAGCCTCAAGCCCGGTGACCATGTCATCCCGCTTTACACGCCCGAATGCCGCGAGTGTGAATATTGTCTGAACCCCAAAACGAACCTGTGTCAGAAAATCCGCACGACTCAAGGTGCGGGCGTCATGCCTGACGGCACGTCGCGGTTTTCTATGCTCGATGGCACGCCGATCCTGCACTACATGGGATGTTCGACCTTTGCCAATCACACGGTCTTGCCGGAAATTGCGCTGGCCAAAGTGCGTGAGGACGCCCCCTTTGACAAAATCTGCTATATCGGCTGCGGTGTGACCACAGGTATCGGCGCTGTCATCAACACGGCCAAGGTCGAAATCGGTTCGACCGCGATTGTCTTTGGTCTCGGTGGCATCGGCCTGAATGTGATTCAGGGGCTGCGACTGGCCGGTGCGGACCAGATTGTGGGTGTTGACCTGAACGAAGGCAAAATCCCGATGGCCGAGAAGTTCGGCATGACCGACTTTGTGAACCCCAAGAACGTGACCGGTGATCTGGTCGCCCATCTGGTGGAACTGACTGGCGGCGGGGCTGACTATACATTCGACGCAACGGGCAATGTCGGTGTGATGCGGACCGCGCTGGAGGCGGCGCACAAAGGGTGGGGCGAAAGCATCATCATCGGCGTGGCCCCTGCGGGTGCCGAGATTTCGACGCGTCCTTTCCAGCTTGTCACGGGCCGCAGCTGGCGCGGGACGGCCTTTGGCGGCGCGCGCGGCCGGACTGATGTGCCCAAGATCGTGGACTGGTACATGCAGGGCAAGATCGAGATTGACCCGATGATCACCCATAAACTGAGCCTTGATGACATCAACAAAGGGTTCGATCTGATGCATGAAGGCAAGTCGATCAGGGCTGTTGTCGAATTCTAGGGCCTATCAAATAAACACAGAAAAGGCCCGGTCCCTGATCGGGCTTTTTTGCGAAATTGCATCGTGCAAATTCAGCGCCCCGGAAACGGAACAAGCACATTCAACGATCTAATTTGCTGATTGCTTTGATTGATGTACGGATCGCGGCAAGCTGACCATTTCGATGTCCGCAGGAAAACCTAAACCCCGTAACGCGCCATGAACATCTCGACCGCGCCGTCAACGACGCGCAGTTTTTCTGCCCGCGTGAATTCGTCCTGCATATTGAAGACCATACGCGGGAACAGGTCGGCTTTGCACAACTCGTGGAATTGCTCGGCGGCCAGTTCGAAATCCGTGATTTCCAGTTCACCATTGGCGACAGCCTTGTGGAAGAACTCGACCAGTCGGCTGCGCACAAGCATCGGGCCGCTTTCGTAAAATTCGCGGCCCAGTTCCGGAAAGCGGTCACTTTCCCCAACACAAATCCGGAAGATGCGTTTGCCGAATTGCGATGTGACGAATTCGATCATCTCAAGTGCGATATCGTGCAACACCTGCTGTGCAGGGGCGTCCATATTGATCGTTTCGATCGCATGTTCTGCCTGCCGCGCGCATTCGGTTTTCGCGACCTGCATGAACAGGAAACGCTTGTCGGGGAAATAGCTGTACAGCGTCGCCTTGGAGACACCAGCGGCTTTGGCGATGTCGTCCACGGATGCCCCTTCGAAGCCGTCGGACAGGAAAACCTGTCGGGCGCCTTCCAGCACCTGATCAAATTTCCGTCCTTTTTTGGGTTCGATTGTGCCGTCCGGCATGCTGCCCTCCACCTTCAAGTCTTGACTATAAACTGAACGGTTCACTTCGGGCAAGGGCAATGCAGCGGCGGGACCGGAGGGAGATGAGGGTCCCGCCACTGAGGGCGCTAGCTTGCAGGATTAAAGTAAACTAATCGGTTCACTTTATTGACAGGGCCCATCTTCGTAGTTAAAACACATTAGAACCATTCTAAATCAGGCGCTTCACATGCTGAACAGTTTTTCCTACCGTCGCCGCTTTCGGGATCTGTCCGAGCAGGAAATCCTCGCGCTTGCGATCTCTTCGGAAGAGGACGACGCCCGGATTTACAGGGGCTACGCGTCACATCTGCGCGCGGATTATCCGGCCTCTGCCGCTATTTTTGACGGCATGGCCGAAGAAGAGGACGGGCATCGCCGCCGCCTGATCGACCTGCACTCGCAACGTTTCGGTGATGTGATCCCTTTGATCCGCCGCGAACATGTATCGGGCTTTTATGCCCGCCGCCCCGTGTGGCTCGTCGAAAACCTGAGCCTTGAGCGTATCCGCGAAGAGGCAGGCCAGATGGAGCGCGACGCAGAGCGGTTCTATCTGCTGGCTGCCTCCAAAACACAGGACGCGGCGACGCGCGCCCTTCTGGGCGATCTCGCCGCGGCAGAGGCGGGCCATACCGAAAAAGCCGAAGCCCTGACTGACAAGCACCTGGACAGCGAAACGAAGTCCACCGAAGAGGCCGCAGCCCATCGTCAGTTCATCCTGACATGGGTGCAACCCGGTCTCGCGGGTTTGATGGACGGGTCGGTGTCCACCCTTGCGCCGATCTTTGCCGTGGCCTTTGCCACGCAGAATACATGGACCACCTTTCTGGTCGGTCTGGCGGCGTCGGTGGGCGCAGGCATTTCGATGGGCTTTACCGAAGCCGCCTCGGATGATGGTCAGATTTCCGGTCGCGGGTCGCCGATTAAGCGCGGCATTGCAGCGGGTGTCATGACAACCGTGGGCGGCTTGGGCCACGCGTTGCCCTATTTGATCCCCGAATTCTGGACCGCGACCATCATCGCGCTGATCGTCGTCTTTGTAGAGCTATGGGCGATTGCGTGGATTCAGAACCGCTATATGCAGACCCCCTTCATGAAGGCGGTGTTTCAGGTGGTTCTGGGCGGTGCCTTGGTCTTTGCAGCCGGTGCCCTGATCGGATCGGGCTAGACGTCCCGCACCATCGCCGTCGCGGCCCGGAACCCGAAGACAAACCGCAGCCAGCCTATATGCGCGGTCGTGGTTTCGCGAAAACCTTCCTGCAGGTAAAGCGCCTTGGCGCGCGGATTGGTGTCGATGACATCAAGGCGGACCTGCCGATAACCCCGCTTTCGGGCCTCCGCATAGACCGCAGCGAGCAGTGCCTTGCCAACCCCTTGCCCGCGCGCGTCTGGTGCCACGAACAGACCGTCTATCAGGAACCGTTCATTTTCGATGTCGCGTTCAAGAATGCTCAGGATTGCGATGCGCCATCCGGCACCCAGCCAGCCATAAGTCACGCGCAGGTCAGGAAATTCACCACTCACCAAGGCACCTTGGGGGGACTTGAAACCGGCAATGCCCAAAAGCGTACCATCGGCGTCTTCGGCATAAATCCCGTGATCGGTGCGCAGGACAGATTTGATAAAGCGCATAGCCTTTTCTTCTGGTCCAAGAATGCGGCCCAATTTGCCGCCAAACGCGCCCCAATAAAGTGCAGCGGCCGCTTCGCAGTGCGCTTCCGGAATGCCGAGCCTGATTTTCACAACCCGAAATTTGCAAAAGGAATGAACCGCACGGGATCACCCGGCGCGATTGTTTGTGCGGCGTCGTCCAGTTCCACAAGCCCCGTTGCCCAACTCAGGCCGGAGACACGCCCCGACCCTTCCGATGCAAAGGCCTCGACCTTGCCGCCGACGTCGCGCGCGCGCAGATATTCGCGCCGCCCCGCCTTTTTCGATTTCGAGAAGGCAGCGGGCATCAAATAGCCCTTTGGTTCTTCCCAAGTGCCCCCTGCCATCACGCACAAGGCAGGGCGCGCGAAGATCAAAGCGCATACCATCGCCGCCACCGGATTTCCGGGCAGGCCAAACACAGGTGTGGCGTTCCAAAGGCCCAGCGCCAAGGGGCGTCCCGGTTTCATCGCGATGCGCCACAGCGCCAGCGATCCGGTCCCCTGCAACAGGGCCGACATGTGATCCTCGTCACCTGCGGATGCCCCGCCGGACGCGATAATCACGTCACACCGCGCGGCCGCATCATCCAGAATGCCCCGCAGCACGGGCCGGTCGTCAGGCGCACGCCCAAGGTCCACGACATCATACCCCCACCGCGCGGCCATCGCGCACAGCATGGGGCGATTGGCGTCGTAAATCTGTCCGGCGTCCGCCTGATCCCCAGCATCGCGCAGCTCATCACCGGTCGACAGGACGCCAACCCGCAAAGGCCGATAGGTCGTCACTGTCCCGACACCCGCCGCGGCCATCATGCCAAGGTCGGCAGGTGTGATCAGCCGCCCCTGCGGCAGGATCATCTTGCCCTTCTGCATATCCTCGCCCGCCTTGCGGGCATTTGCGCCATGCTTCAGCGGTCCGTAAAAGCTGACCTCGTGCCCGTTGGTGCTGACGTCCTCCTGCAAGACAACGGTATCCACGCCGTCAGGGATATTTGCCCCTGTCAGAATGCGCACGGCATGGCCGGCCGGGACGGTGCCGTCAAACGGCGCGCCCGCCGCAGAACGGCCCGCAACCAGTGGCAGGCGGTTGATGCCTTCGGGGGCTGGCCCCGCAAAGGCGTATCCGTCAACAGCGGCGTTCGGGGCAGGGGGATGCGCCCGCTTTGCCACCACATCGCGGGCAAGGATACGGCCTGCCGCAGTTGCCAAGGCAGTGTCGGCGGTACCCACAACGCA
>JBFEQR010000093.1:0-7418 GCA_041549425.1 Yoonia sp.
AGGACAGAACCGTTTGTTCCAACCGCTTGGCGGTGTCGGGATCGAACGGATCGCCCGCCTCTTCGAAGGCCGCAAAGGCGTCGGCGTCCATCACCTCTGACCACATGTAGCTGTAGTAACCACTGGAATAGCCGTCGCCCGTAAAGACATGGGCGAAATGCGGCGTGGCGTGGCGCATGCGGATCGCGCGAGGCATCCCGATCTGTTCAAGAATTTCCGCCTGCTTTTGCATCGGATCAGCCGGTGCAGGCCCGTCGTGAAAGCCCAGATCAACCAAGGCAGAGGCCACGTATTCCACCGTCTGAAACCCCATGTCATAAGTCGCAGCACCCAGCATACGTTTCAGCAGGCCCTCTGGCATCGGCTCTCCGGTATCGGCGTGGGTTGCGAATTCGGCCAGCACTTCGGGCACTTCCAACCAGTGTTCATAAAGCTGGCTGGGCAATTCCACGAAATCACGCGCCACTGACGTGCCCGAGATGCTTTCATATGTCACATCCGACAGCATCTGGTGCAAAGCGTGGCCGAATTCGTGAAACAGCGTCCGCGCATCATCATAGGACAACAGCGCGGGCTTGCCTGCCTCCGGCTTGGCAAAGTTGCACACGTTGACCACATGGGGCCGGACATCGCCCGACAACCGCTGCTGGGACCGCATCGCAGAACACCACGCGCCAGAGCGTTTTGAACCGCGCGCAAAATAGTCCCCGATGAACACCGCGACATGCGCACCATCGCGCGTCACTTCCCACAGGCGGACATCATCGTGGTAAACTGGCCCTTCGATCGGGGCGAATTCCAACCCGAAAAGACGGTTTGCGCAGGCAAAAGCGGCCTCGACCATGCGATCAAGCTGCAGGTAGGGTTTCAATTCTGCCTCATCCAGATCATGCAATTCCTTGCGCCGCTTTTCCGCATAGAACCGCCAGTCCCAAGGTTCCAGCGGTCCGTCAAAACCATCCGCATGCAGCATCCTTTCAAGGATGTCAGCATCGGCTTGCGCTGCGGCCTTGGCCGGTTCCCAGACATTCATCAGCAAGTTGCGCACGGCTTGGGGTGTGCCCGCCATTTCCGTTTCCAGCTTGAAGTCTGCAAATGTGTCATAGCCCAGCAAATTCGCCCGCTGCTCGCGCAGTTTCAGCGTCTCGGCGGCAAGGCCACGGTTATCAGTCGCCCCCCCGTTCGCTCCGCGCGCGCCCCATGCTTCATAGGCTTTCTGGCGCAGATCGCGGCGTTCGGAAAATTGCAGAAACGGCACGATAAGAGAGCGCGACAAAGTCACCACAAGCCCGCCTGCGTCTTTTTCCGCGCCGGCGGCTCTGGCTGTTGCGACGACGAAATCAGGCAGTCCGACCAGATCCTCGGCACCCAAGGGCATGAACCATTCGCGTTCGTCCGCCAGAAGGTTTTGCGTGAACTCGGTACCAAGAACCGACAACCGCGATTTCACCGCGCGCAGCTTTTCCGCAGCATCCCCCGTCAGTTGCGCGCCAGAGCGCACAAAACCGCGGCGTGTCAGCATCAGAACGCGCTGCTGTTCATCGGTCAGGTCCAGCGTGTCACGCTGGTCCCAAATCGCCTCAACCCGTGCAAAAAGCGCTTTGTTTTCAGACACCTCAGAACCATAGGCGCTTAGCATGGGGGCAAATTCGCGCTGCAACGCCTCGCGCGCGGGATTGCTGTCTGCACCGGCGACGTTGTAAAACGCCCCCAACACGCGGCCCAAAGTGTCATCCGCACGCTCCAGCGCCTCGATTGTATTGGCGAAATCGGGCGCATCGGGGTTATCCGCAATCGCCGCGATATTGGCGCGGGATTCCGCAAGGGCGGCCTCGACCGCAGGCATATAGTGATCATCCGATACCTGATCGAAAGGCGGCAACCCGAAGGGCGTGTTCCAATCAGCGAGCAGTGGATTAGTCATGAAAATTCTCCTTTGCATGACAGGTAGTGTGTGCAAGCGGACGTTGCCAGCCTGCAACGGCAGAAAGCCTAGGCCTGCGCACCGCGCCCCTGACAGACAGCGCAATCCGCGTTGGGTCTGAGCGCAATAACGCGGGTTTCCGCATACAGGGCATCATAGATCAGCAACCGCCCCCCAAGGCCGGTACCGGCATCCGTGATTGCCTTGATCGCCTCCACCGCCATCATTGCACCGATCACACCCGGTAGCGGGCCAATCACGCCCGCCTCTGCACAGCTTGGCACCAGTGACGGATCAGGGGCATGGGGGAAGACGCAGGCATAACACGGGGTGCCCCTGGCGGGATCATAAAGGCTGATCTGCCCTTCCCATTGCGTCAGCGCCGCCGCGATCAAAGGGGTGCGGGTGGCGACTGCGGTTTCATTGACCAGATAACGGGTCGCGAAATTGTCCGAACCGTCAAGAACCAGATCATAGTCGGCGAACAATTCAGCGGCGATATCCGCCTCAAGCCTGCGGTGGTACGGGCGCACGGTGACAAAGGGATTCTGGGCCATCATCGCTTCGGCTGCGGAATGCACCTTGGGCATGCCGATATTGCGGTCAAGGTGGATGACCTGACGCTGCAAGTTGGCGTTCTCGACGATATCATCATCAATGACACCGATCGTGCCGACACCTGCGGCGGCCAGATACTCCAGCGCAGGCGCCCCCAGTCCGCCCGCCCCGATGACCAGAACCCGCGCGTCACGCAGGGCTTTTTGGCCGGGGCCGCCGACCTCGCGCAGGATGATGTGGCGGGCATAGCGGTCAAGCTCTGTCGGGGAAAAGCTGTCTGATCGCACAGGCGGGGCTTCCTTTTGCGTCACGCGGGCGCGCAGGTTGCGCAAGATCTTGCGGTAGCCCCAGACCAGCACGCCAAAGCCAAAGATGATGACCCAAAGCCGCGCGTCCCCACCCGTCGCCATGCGCAGCGGGTGACCGTCCGGCAATACGACATGCACAATCATGACACCGATCAACAAGATCGCCATCATGTTCCAGCGCGCCGTGTTGGGGACTTTCATCACCATGCCGGTCACCCAAAGGGTGACGGCCATTGTGCCAACCATAATCATTGTCCGGTCGACCCAAATCCGCCCGCGCCCCGCGCGGTGCTGTCCAGATCATCCACCACCTCAAAGGCCGCCTGCACAACAGGCGCTGCAACCATCTGTGCGATCCGCATCCCGTGGGTGACTGTAAAAGCCGCATCGCCCAGATTGATCAGGATCACGCCCACGGGACCACGGTAATCGCTGTCAATCGTGCCCGGCGCATTGGCAAGGGTCACCCCGTGTTTCAATGCAAGCCCCGAGCGCGGCCTGATCTGCACCTCATACCCTTGCGGGATCGCCATCCGCAGCCCCGTCGGCACCAGCGCGCGGGCGACAGGCGGGATCACCATTTCCGCGCGATCAGGCAGGTTTGCACGCAGATCGGCACCCGCAGCGCCCGCTGTTTCATATGACGGCAGCCCAAGGCTCTGGTCCGCGTCGCTTTCCCACAAGAACCGGATCTGCATTGTCACGCAATCGCCTCGGCGATACGTCTGGCCAAGGCGGTGGCGACAGCGTCCTTGCCCATGCGCGGCCAGCTTTCGGTGCCTGTATCGGTGATCAGCGTCACTGCGTTCTCGGCCCCGCCCATGATCCCTGTTTCGGGGGACACATCATTGGCCACAATCCAGTCGCAGCCCTTGCGTTTGCGTTTCGCCGTGGCATTGGCAATCACATCGTCGGTTTCCGCAGCAAACCCCACAACAAGCTTTGGCCGCCCCTGTTCCAATTGCGAAACACTGGCCAGAATATCGGGGTTTTCCGCAAAATGCAGCTCCGGCAGGCCCGCGCCGTCCTTCTTGATCTTGCTGTCACCGGCATTCGCCACATGCCAATCCGCGACAGCGGCAGCAAAGACAGCGGCATCGGCAGGCGGGGCCTGCATCACAGCGTCCAGCATCTCGCGCGCGGTTTGCACCTTGATCACTTGCACACCAAGGGGCGGCGGCACATCCGCCGGACCCGTCACAAAGGTCACATCAGCGCCCAGCGCCGCAAGTGCAGTTGCTATGGCCGTGCCTTGCGCGCCGGAAGACCGGTTGGCGATATAGCGCACCGGATCAATCGGTTCATGGGTCGGGCCAGAGGTCACCAGAATATGCCGCCCCTTCAACGGCCCGTCCGACAAGGCGCTGTCAATTGCAGCAATAATTTCAGGGACTTCCGCCATGCGCCCGGGCCCGTATTCGCCGCAGGCCATGTCCCCCTCGTTCGGTCCGACGGTCAAAATGCCATCACCTTGTAGGGTCGCCAGATTGCGCTGCGTCGCAGGGTGTTCCCACATCCGGACGTTCATCGAAGGGGCAATCAGCACGCGTTTGTCAGTCGCCAAAAGCAGGGTCGACGCCAGATCATTTGCCAGCCCGCCAGCCATTTTTGCCATCAGATCAGCGGTCGCAGGGGCCACGACCACAAGATCAGCCGCACGCGACAATTCGATATGGCCCATCTCGGCTTCGTCGTTGAGGTCAAACAATTCCTGATACAGCTTTGATGCGGCCAGAGCCGACAGGCTGAGCGGGGTGACGAATTCGGCGCCCCCCTTGGTCAGAACAGGGGTGACCTGCGCACCTTGTTCGCGCAGACGACGAACAAGGTCCAAGGACTTGAAGGCGGCAATGCCGCCTCCGACGATCAGCAGGATGTGTTTATTGGCCAGCATATTCTGTCTCCGGCTTGGGTTGTCCTGAACCTAAGTCAGAAGTTACCGGAATGACAATGTCAGCGATTAGGCAAAGAACGAATGCACCTCGGAACTTTGCGATTCCAGACTTTTGCGCATTTTGCCAAAGGCCGCCGCTTCCAGCTGGCGCACGCGTTCCTTGGACAGGCCCAGTTCGGTGCCAAGGCTTTCCAACGTGCGCGGGTCGTCGCGCAGCTTGCGTTCGCGCACGATAAATTGTTCGCGGTCATTCAAGGCGGACAATGCCGTGACCAGCCACTGGCGCAATGTGTCGTTGTCGTGGTTGTTTTCCACTGTTTGCGCCGCCTGCGGGCCATCATCCTCAAGCGCGTCGATCCATTCACGGCCTTCATCGTCCACCGATTGTGTCGCGTTCAACGAGAAATCGGAACCGGACAGACGCCCTTCCATCATTTCTACATCATGCAGGGGCACACCGACCTCGATCGCGATCAGTTCGCGCATTTCCTGCCGGTCCAGTTCACGGCCTTCGGCTGCTGCCTCGCGCTCGAGACGGGCCTGCACGCGGCGCATGTTGAAAAACAGCGATTTCTGCGAAGATGTCGAACCGGTGCGCACCATGGACCAGTTGCGCATCACATAGTCCTGAATGGACGCCTTGATCCACCACACCGCATAGGTCGAGAAACGCACGCCACGGTCGGGGTCAAACTTGTCAGCCGCTTTCATCAGACCGACAGACGCCTCTTGAATAAGGTCGTTCATCGGCGCGCCATAGCGCTTGAACTTGGAGGCCATAGAGATCGCCAAACGCATATAGGCGGTGATCAACCGGTGCAGCGCCTGTTCGTCGCGCTGGTCACGCCATGCATATGCCAATGCCAATTCGGTCTCGGCATCAAGCAATTCCGCTTTCATCGCCGTCCGGGACAAAGTCTGATCAGAAAAACCGGTCACGCCCATGTTATCTCTCCCAAGTAGTCGCACGTTGCATTATCGTTGTTGTTAAAAATAGTTACGGACCGATGAAGCGAATGGATCATAAAAAGTTTTGCAAATGACGTTGCCCAAACTCACCCTCGTGCTAGGCGGGGCCGCGTCGGGCAAATCAACTTTCGCCGAAAGCCTTGCACAGCAAGGCGGGGATTGTCCGACCTATATTGCCACCGCAGAAGTCTATGACGACGAAATGGCAAAAAAAGTCGCCGCCCACCGTGCCATGCGCGGCAGCGGATGGCAAACGGTGGAAGAACCGGTGCATGTGGCGGGGGCCATTGACGCGGCGCGCGCCAACCAACCCGTTTTGATTGATTGCGCCACCCTTTGGCTGACAAATCTGGTGCTGGGTGAACTGGATGTGGCGGCGCATAGTGCGGCACTTTTGCAGGCTGTGCGCAGGTCTGAGAACCCGATTGTCATCGTCTCCAACGAAGTGGGTCAGGGGATTGTCCCCGACAACGCCCTGTCGCGCCGGTTCCGCAACGCCCAAGGCCGCCTGAACCAACACATCGCCGCAGAGGCCGATCTGGTCGTCGCGGTCATGGCCGGATTGCCCTTGGCGCTGAAAGGCACATTGCCATGACCCGCCTGTGGCTGGTCAGACACGGCCCGACGCACGCCAAATCAATGGTGGGCTGGTCCGACATTCCCGCCGATCTGTCCGATACCGCAGCCCTTGCGCGTCTGCGCAGTGCCCTGCCTGCCGCACCTGTCGTCTCGTCCGACCTGAGCCGCGCAACAGCGACCGCCGACGCGCTGGAGCGTCCCACCCGTTTGCCCCACGACCCTGCACTGCGCGAGATCAACTTTGGCGATTGGGAGCTCAAGACATTTACCGAGGTAGAGGCCAACGATCCCGCCACGATCCGCGCCTATTGGGAAACACCCGGCGATATCGCGCCCCCGAACGGCGAAAGCTGGAATGACGTCTGCACCCGCGCGCACCGCGCGGTCGATGGCTATATTGCGCAAGGCCATGCCGACCTGATTATCGTGGCCCATTTCGGGATGATCTTGACGCAGGTGCAACGGGCCAAGGGCATCACCGCCTATGAGGCATTCAGCCACAAGATCGACAACCTGTCTGTGACACAGCTTTGCTTTGATGCGACAGGATGGGGGATCGGGGCGATCAATCAGGCCCCGTGATCACGCCAATCACATAAATTCGTAAGACAAACCCATCGGTTTGCGGCTAATCCTTTGCCCATGACTTATGAACTTTATATCGGCGATCGCACCTTCAGCAGCTGGTCCTTGCGCGGCTGGCTCATGCTGGAAAAATTTGACCTTCCTCACAATGTCAACATGGTGGGCCTTTATGCAGGAACCTTGCAGCAAGAGCTGGCACATCTGCACCCCGCCCGCACCGTGCCGGTGATGCAGACAGCGGACGGGCATGTGCTGACCGACAGCCTTGCCATGGCCGAAACGCTGGTCGAGGAAAACCCGCAAGCGGCGCTTTACCCCCGCGACCCTGCGGCGCGGGCTTTGGCGCGGTCCATGACAGCCGAAATGCACAGCGGCTTTGGTGCCTTGCGCGATGCCTGCCCGATGATTCTGGAATTCTGCTGGGAGGGCTTTGTCGCTTCACCCCAAGTGCGCGCCGACCTTGCGCGGATCGAAACGCTCTGGGCGCTGGCCCGTGCAAACCATGGCGCAAGCGGGCCTTGGCTGTTCGGTGATTACTCGCTTGCGGATGTGTTTTATGCGCCGGTTGCGATGCGCATCGCGGCCTATGACCTGCCCGTCA
>JBFEQR010000094.1:0-7360 GCA_041549425.1 Yoonia sp.
GCGTTGCCCAGCACGAACAGATAATCGGCGTCAGGGCGGGCGGGCAGGGGGGTTGTGTCTACCGTGACACCGCCGCTTGATATGATCGGCCCGCCCGTGGCGGACCGGACGGCCCAAGTAAAGATCGGGCTTGCATTGATCCTGTTGGTGACGCGAAGCACATCGACAACGCCTGCAAATTCCGTCAGGCCAAAGCCTTCAGCGACGTAGATGTCAAAATGCCGGATATGCGTCATGGGGCTACAATGCGATGCCCCGCCTTTTCGATCAACTCGGCCATTTTTGCGATGTGTGCCGGACCCACTTCGCAGCAGCCCCCGACGATGGTCGCGCCTTGGTCGATCCACTGCATCACGAATGCGCCATAGGCATCCGGCCCCAGATCGGTGCGCGCGCTGAGGGCGTCGACGGTGGGGTTCGCTTTCAGGAAATCCTCCGAAATCTTGATGAACCCGTTGGCATAGGCACCGAAGGGCATGTCGCCTTTTGCCAGAATGTCCATCGCGGTCGTGATCGCCTCGGGGGATGCGCAGTTGATCAGGATTGCGGCGGCTTGTGTGAATTGCAGCACTTCGGCCACATCCTCGCCCGAGCGCAGCTTGCTGCCGTCGGTGTCATCCACGGTAAAGGCCAGCCAGACGGGTTTGCCAGTCGGCAATGCGGCCTCAAGCACGGCCTTGCCCATCGCGATGGACGCCACTGTTTCGCACAGGATCAGATCGACATGGGGTCCGATCAGCTTTGCCATCTCGGCATAAAGCGGGACAGCTTCGGCATGGGGGGGATGAATGTCGGGGCGGTAGGACGCAATCAGCGGCCCGATAGAACCCGCAACAGCGCCAATGCCCGCCGCCTCTTTCAAGGCGGCGCGGTGCAGGGCCTCGAATTGATCCTCCATGCCCGCATGTGCCAGCCGGTCACGGTGGATGGCATAGGTGTTTGTTGTGTGCAGGGTCGCACCGGCATCGCGGTAATCGGCATGCACCGCGGCGACCAGACCGGGGTGGTCCAGCATGACTTGGGTGGACCAAAGGGCAGTCGGATTGTCACCGGCACGGTGGACAAGCTCCTGCCCCATGCCGCCGTCAAGTAGAATGATGTCTGTCACGAATAGAGGGCTCCGAATTTGGCGACATAGGTTGCGATCATCTCGTTCTCGGTCACGCCGTCATCATAGGGCGGGGTCCAGATTTCGCTGGCCGATTGGAGGTTGATCTCAACAAGGCAAGTAATGCGTTTAGCCAGATCGCCAAATACATCAAGCCATTTCGGATGCTGTTCCGCAAACCACGCCGACCCTTTGGGGTGCAACGTGGCTGTGCCTGCCACGCGGACAGCCTTGCGTTTGAAGGGGTCGATGAAGTTCACCTCGACCGCGGGATTGGCCGCCAGATTGCGCCTTGTCGCGGGCGAGCGGATATCGGCGAATGCAATACGGGCGTGATCCAGCACGATGAATGTGCCCTTGGGCGACACCGCAGGTGTGCCTTCGGGCGTGACGGTGGCCACAAACCCCAAGGGGAATGTGGCCAGCAGCGTCGTCATATCGGGCGTCAGCATCAGGCGCGGATACGTTCGTTCGCCGGATCCCAAAGCGGCTGGTCTTCTTGTACGGTGGCCGCATAGCGCGTCCCGTAGATGTCGATCGCGACCTGCGTGCCCGGTCGGGCCAGATCGGCGCGGATCATCCCAAGAGCGATGGATTTGTTAACGCGGTATCCCCAGCCCCCCGATGTGGTTTCGCCCGCAACTTCGTCGCCGCACCAGATCGTGGACATGTAGGGCGCGTCTGCGGGGGCGGCTTCGTCCAGCGTGATCGTGACAAAGCGCTTGGTCACACCGGCCTGCTGTTGCGCCAGAAGGGCGGCCTTGCCGGGGAAATCCTGTGGCTTGTCGAATTTGACGAACCGTTCCAGCCCGCCTTCAAGCATGGAGTAATCCGTGCTTAGATCGCCCTTCCATGCGCGATAGCCCTTTTCGAGACGCAAGGCATTCAGGGCAAACATCCCGAAAGGCACAGCGCCTGCCGCCAGCACCGCATCATAAAGTGCGGGCATGTCTGCATTGGCGGCGTGAATTTCCCAGCCCAGTTCACCGGCAAAACTGACGCGGGCCAAGGCGCAATCCACGCCCGCTACCTTTGCCCTTTGAATGCTCAACCAGCTCAGCGACAAATCTGCCTCTGTGCCGATTTGTTCGAACAAGTCGCGCGATTTCGGACCGGTCACGATCAGGGTCGAATACTCTGTGGTGTGATCGGTCAGGGCCACGCCCTCGGGCAGTCCGTCCTGCAAGATCTCGAAGTCATGCCATTGCGCGGCAGCGGCGGTGATCAGCGTGAAATGTTCATCCGCATGACGCATGACCGACATTTCGGTCAGAATGCGCCCGCGCCCGTCGGCGAAATAGGCAAGGTTCATGCGGCCGACCTTGGGCAATGCGCCGGTGATCCGGCCCCGCAGGAATTCAGCCGCGCCGTCACCCGACAGGTTGAACCGCGAAAAACCCGGCAGGTCCAGAACGCCAACGCCGTCGCGGACGGCTTCGCATTCCTCTTTGACGCGCTTTTCCCATGGGCCGTCACGATCCCATGTTTCTGTGGCCTCAAGCGAGGTATCGTCGCCGTCCTTGGCGAACCAGTTCGCGCGCTCCCACCCATTGTAGGCGCCCATCTGGCCGCCTTGCGCGATGACCTTGTCATGGACCGGCGACAGTTTCTTGTCACGGCCAGCGGGCCACATCTTGCGGGGGAAATGCATGCCGTATTCGTGGCCATAGGTTTCCATCGCCTTTTGATAGCAATAGTCCTGATCAGTGTAATCGGTATAGCGGCGCGGATCGCAGGCCCACATATCCCATTCGGTCTGGCCATCGACGATCCATTCCGCGGCCACCTTGCCTGCACCACCACCTTGGGTGATGCCGAAGGTAAAGACGCAGGCCTCGAACGCGTTTTTCACGCCGGGCATGGGGCCAAGCAGCGGCAGCCCGTCAGGGGCATAGGGGATCGGCCCGTTGATCACGCGCCCCACACCGGCAGTGCCAAGCAGCGGCACGCGGGCCATCGCGTCTTCGATGATCGCCTCGAGCCGTTCCAGATCGTCGGGGTAAAGCTGGAAGCTGAAATCATCGGGCTGTGGATCATCGGGGGTGACCCAATGTGCCTTGCAGTTGGGTTCATAGGGCCCAAGGTTCAACCCGTTCTTGTCCTGCCGCAGATAATAGGATGTATCCACATCACGCAGCAGCGGCACCTTGTGGCCATTGGCTTCGGTCCATGCTTTCAGTTCGGGGATTTCCTCGGTCAGGAAGAACTGGTGGGACATGGTGACCATCGGAACGGTGCGCCCGCCGTAGGGTTTGAACCACTCGCCCACTTTCTGCGCGTAATATCCGGCGGCGTTCACGACTTTTTCGCAGTCGATATCACCCTTTTCGGTGTGTACCGTCCATGTGCCGTTGGGGTGCTGGGTGACGCCTGTGGCGCTGCAGAACCGCTCGATCTTGGCACCCATCTGACGGGCACCTTTGGCAAGCGCCTGCGTCAATTGCGCGGGATCAATGTCACCGTCGTCGGGATCATAAAGCGTGCCTTCCAGATCGTGGGTCTCAAGGAAGGGGTACATCTCCTGCGCTTCATCAGGGGTCATCAGCTTGAGGTTCAGACCCTGATAGTTTGCCATGCCCATCGCGCGGGCAAATTCCTGCATGCGTTCCTTGGAGTGGGCAAGCCGGATCGATCCGGTCACGTGGTAATTCATGGGATAGTCGACCTCTTCGGCCAGCCCCTTATAAAGGCCCAGCGAATAGCGCTGCATGTTCATGACTGCCCAAGAGGTGCTGAACGACGGACAGTTGCCGGCCGCGTGCCACGTCGATCCGGCGGTCAGTTCGTTCTTTTCCAGCAGAACGCAATCGGTCCAGCCCTTTTTGGCAAGGTGGTAAAGGGTGGACACCCCCACAACACAGCCACCAATAATCACAACACGCGCTGTCGTCGGAAAATCTGCCATCTGGGTCGTTCTTTCTAGTCGGGGATGTGCGGGGCATCATCCGGGATCGCATAATAATCACCGCAATCTGCGGTATGTATATGCTTACCAGCCACCATCGCGGTCGGCAGGTCAAGTGAACCTGCGGCAATGCCCATATGATTTGCGCCATTCGGCCGGTAAAACAGGCTTGATCCGCAGAACCTGCAAAACCCGCGGCGGTTTTCCGGCGATGATTGATACCATGCAAGGCCGTGTTCTGCGGTGAAGGTGATATCCGCAGTTTCGGCGCGGGTGGCCGCCCAATAGTGGCCGCTTGTGCGGCGACACTGGCTGCAATGACAAAATGTCACCGTGTCGCGGGCGCGTTTGATGACAAAAGCCACCGCGCCACATTCACAGCGTCCTGTTACGTCCTTCATCTAATAGATCGGTGGCGAAATGACCCAGACGATTTCGCATGTTTCGTCATAGGGGTTCGCCCACTGGAACTGTTGACCGCGCAACCGGAAACTATCACCCGCCCTGAGTTTGAAAGGCGTGCCGTCAATCCAGATGTCAAACTGCCCTTTAACAATGAAGCACACTTCCTGGGTCGGGCGGGACAGTGGTTCGGGCAGGTGCGAATGGGGTGCGAATGACGAATGGATCACCTCGAAGTCGTCTGTCAGGTCAGGCGACAAAAGCGCCTCTATCATCCCGTTCGTGCGGCTTCCGATCGGGCGCCGAGCATTGGCGCGCACGATGATACCGGCCTCGCCATCGACGGTATCGGGAGACAGAAAGCTGCTGACTGACACATCAAGTGCCTGTGCCAGACGGTCCATGTCCTTCATGGTCGGGTTGGATTTGTTGCGCTCGACCTGACTAAGCCATCCGACGGACCGGTCCAGCGCCTCGGCCAGATCGACCAGTGTCATCTTACGGGCTTTGCGCAGGGCACGAATGTCGGAGCCCAACGACGGGGCCGCCGTCGCTTTGTCAAACATGCGGGCCTCTTGCGAAATGAAATTCTGAAAACAACGTCACCCCCCCAACACAATCACGATCAAACACCTTGTGCGGGAACCTGACACCTCACGCGTGTATTTCAAAGGTTCTTTTCAGTATTTCCTGCAATCGGGTTGCATCTTCCGACGTGAAGGCATCGGGCTGATCGCTGTCAATGTCGAATACGGCTAAAAGTTCGCCGTTTGCATGAAAAACAGGCAAAACTAACTCGGATTGTGTGCTGCTGGCACAGGCGATGTGATCGGCAAAGGCATTTACATCCGGTACCAATTGTACCTCGCCTGTGCGCGCTGCGGCCCCGCAGACCCCGCGCGAAAACGGAATGACAAGGCACCCGTGCCCGCCCTGATACGGCCCGATCTTAAGCATTTGCGGCCCTGTCACACGGTAGAATCCGGTCCAGTCAAAGCGGCTGTCGGCATGATGCACCTCGCAGGCCACCGTGGCCATCAGCGCGATCGGATCATCCTCGCCTTCGGTCAGGGCTGCGATTGTCTTGCCCAGTTCATCATAGTCGACACGCATCATTGTTCTCCTTGGGGGCGTGGGCCGACGGTCAGGACGATCTTGCCCGTATAGGCTTTTTCGGCAAAGGCGGCCTGTGCCTTGGCGATCTGATGCA
This sequence comes from Yoonia sp., assembly GCA_041549425.1. Classification (GTDB taxonomy): domain Bacteria; phylum Pseudomonadota; class Alphaproteobacteria; order Rhodobacterales; family Rhodobacteraceae; genus Yoonia. The sequence continues at coordinate 5,626 of JBFEQR010000094.1, forward strand.
ACGGAAATGTCGCGGCGACAAGTGGGGTGATGGCACCGCTTTCGATCCGCGCGACCAGATTGCCAAAGACTTCGGGCTCCAGCACGGTGCAACCGTAGAAACGCAAGTCCTTCAGGTAAAGCGTGCGCACATCCAGCGCGACAATCGGCCCGCCGACAGCGCCCGAAACCGCATAGCGTCCCTGCGGACGCAGCACGTCAAGCAAAGCGGCGAACTGGGCACCTGCCACCAGATCAATCACGACATCGACACTGTTGCGCCCCAAGACGCCCGCATAGTCGGCGTCGCGGTCGATGGTTTGCTCTGCACCCAGTTCCAGCAAGGACGCAGCCTTGGCCGCGCTTGTCACCGCAATAACGCGCGCGCCGCGGGCCTTGGCCAGTTGCACCGCAGCCGACCCCACCCCGCCCGAAGCACCGGTGACCAGCACCGTATCGTCCTGAGTGACCTGCGCACGGGTCAACATGTTCTCGGCCGTGGAATAGGAGCACGGAAAAGAGGCAAGTGCGGTATCGGGCAGCGGGCTGTTCACTGCGTAGGCATGGCGCGCGGCAACCACGCAGAATTGGGCAAAGCCCCCGTCGCACTCCGACCCCAGAAACCACGGCGGATCACGCAATGCGCCACCGGCCTCGACCAGACAGGGCTCGACCAGCACGCGTTCACCGATCCGCGCAGGATCAACCCCCGCACCCACGGCTACGACATGGCCGCAGACATCGATGCCCTGAATCCGTGGAAAGCGCAGCGGCACCCCTGTCCAGCTGGCATCATCGGCGTCATGATCGCCCTTGGAATACCAGCCGACACGTGTGTTGATGTCGGTGTTGTTCACGCCGGCTGCGGCCACGGCGATCAGCACCTCGCCGGTCTGCGGGTGCGGACGGGGCAGATCATCGCGCCAGACAAGGGTCTCTGGCCCGCCATGCCCCGTTAGGGCGACACCAAACATTGTTTCATCACTGTGCATCGGGATGCTCCTGTCGTTTCGTGCGGCAGGTTAGGCGGGCGGGCGGCAAAGCAAAAGGCCCCAAGTTTGCGATTGCAGCCGCGACAATTCGGCCTAGTTTGCGGCGCAAGGCAAAAAAGGAATCTCATACATGCGCAACTTTCACAAACCTGGCCGTTCTGCCGTCTATGCCACCAACGGTATCTGCGCCACATCACACCCTCTTGCCGCAAAAGTGGCCGTGCAAATGATGGAGGCGGGCGGCAACGCCATGGACGGCGCCATTGCGGGGGCTGTCCTGCTGGGGCTGTGTGAGCCGCAGATGACCGGCATCGGCGGTGATTGCTTTGTGCTGATGACACCGCCGGGCGAAGACCGTGTGGTGGCGCTGAATGGATCAGGCCGTGCACCTGCCGGTATCGATGCCGAAAAGCTGCGTGCCAAAGGTGACGTGATCGCCCCTTACAGCGCTGACGCGGTGACCGTTCCGGGTGCGGTGGATGCCTTTTGCCGCCTGTCCAAAGACTGGGGCAAACTGGGCCTGAAGGCCTTGCTTGCGCCGTCGATCCACTATGCCGAAAACGGTGTGCCCGTGGCCGAACGGGTCGCTTCGGACTGGGAAGGTGCGGTTGGCAACCTGTCCGGCATTGCGCGCGACGTTCACCTGATGAACGGCCAAGCGCCGCGCCCCGGTCAGATGTTCCGCGCGCCCGGGCAGGCCGAGGTCCTGCGCCGGATCGCCATGGACGGACGGGCCGGTTTCTACGAAGGCGAAGTTGCCGAAGA
>JBFEQR010000095.1:0-7356 GCA_041549425.1 Yoonia sp.
AGCATACAAACGTGTGATGCTGAAGATTTCGGGTGAGGCGCTGATGGGGGATACCGCATTCGGATTGCATCCGCCCACCGTGCAGCGCATCGCCAAAGAGGTGAAATCCGTGCATGACATGGGTGTCGAGATTTGCATGGTGATCGGGGGCGGCAATATCTTTCGCGGCCTGCAAGGCTCTGCGCAGGGGATGGAACGCACGACCGCGGACTACATGGGGATGCTTGCCACTGTCATGAACGCCTTGGCCATGCAGTCAGCCCTGGAAGAGCTGGGCATTCACACGCGGGTGATTTCGGCGATCACCATGAACGAAGTGGCCGAGCCCTATATCCGCCGCCGCGCTGTGCGCCACCTTGAGAAAAAGCGGGTGTGCATTTTTGCGGCAGGGACGGGCAACCCGTATTTCACAACCGATACCGCCGCCACGCTACGTGCCAATGAAATGGCCTGTGAAGCAATTTTTAAGGGTACCAAGGTAGACGGGGTCTATGACAAGGACCCAGCCAAATACCCCGATGCTGTCCGCTATGAGCGTGTTACCTATGATGAGGTGCTGCAAAAGCACCTTGGTGTCATGGATGCCAGCGCCATCGCGCTGGCGCGTGACAACCATTTGCCGATCATCGTCTTCTCGCTGGACGACAAGGGCGGCTGCCGCGGTATTCTGGCCGGGGAGGGCACATCGACGATCGTGACGGATTAAGCGGAGCAGCTACGCTGCATGCGATTTGTTTTGATGAGGGGCGCTGCCCCTCAAACACCCCGGGATATTTATGCTCGGAAGAAGCGACGGGCGCCTTTGGGTATACAACCCCATCCCGTTGGCCTAGAACGAAGAAAAGACGGGGCCGTCTCGCCCTGATGAGGAAGAACGAAGAACATGGCTGACGATTTCGAACTTGATACTGATGATCTGGCGCGCCGTATGGACGGGGCCATTGCCAATCTGCGCGTTGAACTGGCGTCTTTGCGCACCGGGCGCGCATCCGGCTCCATGCTGGAGCCGGTGATGGTGGATGCCTACGGGTCGATGACCCCGATCAATCAGGTGGGCACTGTCAATGTGCCTGAACCGCGTATGGTGACCATCAACGTCTGGGACAAAGGTCTTGTCGGGAAGGTCGAAAAAGCCATTCGCGAGAGTGGTTTGGGCATCAATCCCCAGCTCAATGGCACAATCATCATGTTGCCGATCCCCGAATTGAACGAGGAGCGGCGCCGCGAGTTGACCAAAGTCGCCGGCCAATATGCCGAAAGCGCGCGGGTTTCGATCCGCAACCTGCGCCGTGACGGCATGGACCAGATCAAAAAGGCCAAGGCGGACGGAATGTCCGAGGATGACCAGAAATTCTGGGAAGCCGCCGTGCAGGAAGTGACCGACGCGCATATCAAGCTTGTCGATGAAACCGTCGAGACCAAACAAGCCGAGATTATGCAGGTCTGAACTGCACATTTATTGAACAAAAGGGGGCTTTTTATGCCCGACGCTGCTGCCGATAGACCTGCGCCCGCACATGTTGCGATCATCATGGATGGAAACGGTCGATGGGCCCAGCAGCGCGGTCGTCCGCGACTGTTTGGCCATCATGCGGGTGCGCGCCGCGTACGCGATGTGCTGAAATCCTGCCCCCGTCTTGGTGTGAAATACCTGACGATATTTGCCTTTTCGACCGAGAACTGGAAGCGTACCCAGGTGGAAGTGGCCGGTTTGATGAGCCTTTTCCGCCATTATCTCGAGCGTGAGGCAAACAAGCTGTTTGAAAGCGGAGTTTGTGTCCGCTTCATCGGCGACCGCATCCGGCTGGATGACAAGCTTGTCACGTTGATGGACGAATTGGAGTTGCGGACCGCCGACAACGACCGTGTGCATCTGACTGTCGCGCTGAATTACGGCGGTCGCGACGAGGTGACACGGGCCGCCCAGCGGCTTGCCCTTGAGATCGAGCGGGGGCGATTAACCCATAAGGATGTGGATGCCGAAACCCTTGCAGGATTTCTGGACACCCATGTGCTGCCTGACCCCGATCTGGTGATCCGCACCAGTGGCGAGGCGCGGATTTCGAATTTCCTGCTGTGGCAATCCGCCTATGCAGAGTATGAATTCGTTGATACCCTCTGGCCTGATTTCACCGCCGCAGAGTTTGCGAAGGTCCTGAAGGATTACGGTAAGCGCGACCGCAGGTTTGGCGCGATAAGAGCTTGAGATGACACCACAACAACCGCCTTCGTCCGCGAAATGGGATGATCTGACCGTCCGCCTTACGTCGAGTGCTGCAATGGTTGTCGTCGGTGCCACAGGCGTGATTATGGGCGGTGTCTGGTTCCAGATGCTGGTGGTTTTCGTGACCGCTGTGATGGTCTGGGAACTGTGGATGATGATCCGCCCCGACGAGCCCACCAAGGGGATGTTGCTGGCGGCTCTGGTCGCCTCGGTTATGTCGGGGCAGTTGGCCGACGGGACGATGTGGGGGATGCTGCTGTTTCTGGTGGTGCCGCTGATCGGGGTGACCCAGCTGAAAACCGAAGTGAAGACCTTTTTCATCTTTGCCCTTGGTATCCAGATTGCCGGTTGGGGTTTGGTGCATTTCCGGATTGATTACGGGTTTACGTGGCTCTTGTGGCTGATGTCGGTGGTGATTGTGACCGACATCTTCGGCTATTTCGCAGGCAAGGCCTTTGGGGGGCCCAAATTCTGGCCCGCCATTAGCCCCAAGAAAACCTGGAGCGGGACAGCCGCAGGGTGGGTCGGTGCCGCGATTGTAGGCTTTCTGTTTTCGCTTTTCACCGATGCGGGGCTCTGGATTGTCGTGATCTCGATGGTGCTGAGTTTTGCCGGACAGATGGGTGATATTGCTGAAAGTGCGCTGAAGCGCCGGATGGGGGTCAAGGACAGCTCGGCCCTGATCCCGGGGCACGGGGGTTTGTTTGACCGCTTTGATGCGCTTTTGGGCGCGTCTTTGTTTCTGATTATTGTGGCCGATATCTTTGACGTGCCGGGGGTCGTCTTTTGAGGCGGATTTCGGTTTTCGGGGCAACGGGGTCGATTGGTCAAAGTGCGCTGGATCTGGTGGCGCGCGCGCCGGAGGCTTATGATGTTGTTGCCCTGACGGGGGGGCGCAATGTCACGCAACTGGCCCATGATGCGCGCCGGTTGAATGCCGATCTTGCTGTGACCTGCTATCCCGAATGTTACAATGAATTAAAGGACTTGTTGACCGATACGCAGGTCGAGGTTGCCGCTGGTCCCGACGCCATTGCGGCGGCCGCCGCCGCGCGGCCTGTCGACTGGGCCTTGTCCGCGATTGTGGGCGCTGCCGGTCTGGTGCCGGGGCTGGAGGCATTGTCCCACGGCACGACCCTTGCCCTTGCAAACAAGGAATCGCTGGTGACAGCAGGGCCGCTGCTTTTGGGCCGTGCCAAGGCGCATGGTGCCACGGTTCTGCCGGTGGATAGCGAGCATTCGGCGGTGTTCCAAGCCTTGGTCGGCGAACATATGGCCGCAGTCGAGCGGGTCATTATTACCGCATCCGGCGGCGCGTTCCGTGACTGGCCGATCGAAAAGCTGGCCACAGCCACCCTTGCAGAGGCGTCAAGTCATCCCAATTGGGATATGGGTCAGCGGATCACCATCGACAGCGCATCTATGTTTAACAAAGGCATGGAACTGATTGAGACGAAAGAGTTTTTTAACGTCTCACCGGATATGATTGAGGTGCTGGTCCACCGTGAAAGTCTGGTGCATGCGTTGGTGGGCTTTAAGGACGGTGCGTTGATGGCCCATGTGGGCCCGCCGGACATGCGCCATGCGATCGGCTATGCGCTGCATTGGCCGGAACGAAAGGCCCTGCCGGTGGAACGCCTTGATCTCGCGAAAATCGGGCAGCTGACGTTCGAGGCACCCGATCACGCGCGTTATCCTGCCTTGGCCATTGCCAAACGGGTCATGCAGGAAGGCGGGCTTTCGGGTGCTGTCTTTAACGCTGCCAAGGAACGCGCCCTTGACGGTTTTATCGCGGGCGAAATCGGATTTCTGGACATGTCGCGCGTTGTTGAACGGGTTTTGGACAAAATGTCATCACGGGACGGGCTGCAATCTGCGGCAATGACCCTAGATCATGTGTTGGAAACGGATCGGCTTGCCCGCATTTATGCGGCAGAAGCCTTTGACCAACTGGGGTAGAGATTTGGATCTGACACAATTCGTGCCGATGTTCGGCAATTTCGCCTTTATGATTGTGGCCTTTGTGGTTGCCCTATCTGTGATCGTCGCGATCCATGAATACGGTCACTATATTGTGGGCCGCTGGTCCGGCATCCATGCCGAGGTCTTTTCGCTCGGGTTCGGCCCCGTGATTTACAGCCGTGTCGATCAACGTGGCACGGTCTGGCAAATCGCGCTGCTGCCCTTGGGGGGCTACGTGCGCTTTTTGGGCGATGCGAATGCTGCGAGTTTGGGCAGTGACGGAACAGTGTCGGCTGCCGATATGCGCCGCACGATGTCGGGCGCGCCTTTGTGGGCGCGCACAGCGACGGTTGCGGCGGGGCCGGTGTTCAACTTTGTGCTGGCCATCGCGATCTTTGCGGGTTCGATCATGTATCAGGGCCGCTCTGCCGATCCGCTGACTTTCGGGGAACTGCGCCCGCTGCCCCCCGCGATGAGCACGCAATTGCAGGACGGCGACGTCATGATTGCCGTCGAAGGGGTGCGTTTTGACGCCCTTGCCGAAGATGAGCAGATGTCGGATCTGCTGCCCCTGAAAGAGCGGATGGACTACACTGTTGCACGCGAAGGGCGCGAGATCACCGTGACCGGGCCGTTCTATTTTCCGCCGTCTGTGTTGAGCGTCAGCCCGCGCTCTGCTGCGGATGATGCCGATATCAAGATTGACGACGTGATTACCGCGATTGACGGCACGCCAATCTTTGCTTTTGCGCAGGTGCAAGAGGCCGTGCTGGCCGCAGAAGGCGCGCCGATGACCTTCACGATCTGGCGGGACGGGGAAACGATCGAAAAGATGATCGCCCCGCGGCGCGTTGATCTGCCCACGCCGGAGGGCGGGTTTGAAACGCGTTGGCTGATCGGCATTTCGGGCACCATCTTTTTTCAGGAACGGACCGTGGCCGTGGGCGCGCTTGAGGCTGTCAAACTGGGCGCGCAAGGTCTTTGGAATACCGTGACCACATCGCTGTCGGCGATGCAGCATATTCTTTTCGGTCAAATCTCGACCTGTAATCTGTCAGGGCCTGTGGGCATTGCCGAGACCAGCGGATCAATGGCCGAGCAGGGCGCGCAAAGCTTTATCTGGTTCATCGGGGCCTTGTCGGCGGCGGTGGGTCTGATCAACCTGTTCCCGATCCCTGTGCTGGATGGCGGTCACCTTGTTTTTTATGCCTATGAGGCTGTCACACGGCGTAAACCCAGCGAACGTGCCGTGCAGGTGTTTATGTTTGTCGGGCTGGCGCTGATCCTGTCGCTGATGACCTTCACGATCCTGAACGACACGATCCTTTGCCCGTGACGGGATAATGTCCGAAAGACGCGATTTCAGCTGTGATCGCGTTTTGACATCTTGTGGCTTTGGGTTTACCTGAAAAGAAAATGGTATCTGGGCACGGGGCGGTCAAAATGAACACAAATGTGGGGCGCGGGTTGACGCGCGGTATCAAGGCAATGCGCACCGTTTGGCTTGCGATCCTCATGCTTGGTCTGACCGCCGGAACGGTCGCAGCGCAGAGTTTCGTCTTCAACAGCTTTGTGATCGAGGGCAACCAACGTGTCGAGGATGGCACGGTGCTGGCCCTTGGTGATTTGACAGCCGGTGTAGCGCTCACGACGGTTGAACTGAACAAGGCCGCGCAGGACATCCGGAATTCGGGTTTGTTCGAAAGCGTGGATGTGATCCCGCAGGGCAGCCGTCTGGTGATCCGTGTTGTGGAATACCCCACGATCAACCGCATCAACATCGAAGGCAACAGCCGGCTTGATGATGCCGCCTTGTTGCGGTTTGTGCGGTCGCAACCGCGCCGCGCATTTACCCCCGCACAGGCAGAGGCCGACGCAGAGGCGATCATCGGAGCCTATGCCCGTCAGGGCCGGATTAACGCCAGTGTCACCCCGCGCATCATCCGTTTGCCGGAAAACCGTGTCGATCTGGTGTTTGAGGTTACCGAATCCGGCGTCACCGAAGTGGAACGCATTTCCTTTGTGGGCAATCGCACATTCTCCGAAGGGCGCCTGCGCCGCGTGCTGGAAACCAAACAGGCGGGCCTGTTCCGGCTGCTGGTGGGCCGCGACACCTATTCGCCAGAGCGCCTTGCCGAAGACCGTCAGGTCCTGACTGATTTCTACCTGTCGCGCGGCTTTCTTGATTTCGTGATCCAGAACGTTGATGTGTCGCTTACCCGTGAGCGTGACGCCTTCCTGATCACTTACAACCTGCGCGAAGGGCAGCGCTTTGCCTTTGGAGAAGTGAATGTCGTCAGCGAAATGAATGGCGTCGATGCCGCAGACTTTGCCGATACGATCAAAGTGCGCAGCGGGGCCACCTATTCACCCGTGCCAATCGACAGTGATATCAGCCGGATCGAGCGTCAGGCGACACAAAGCGGCTTGAACTTTGTGCGGGTCGAGCCGCGGTTCACCCGCAATGCCCGTGATTTGACGGTCGATCTGACCTATGCGCTGGTCCCCGGTCCGCGCGTGTTCGTCGAGCGTATCGACATCGAAGGCAACGGCACCACCCTTGACCGCGTCATCCGCGGGCAGTTCCGTTTTGTCGAAGGGGACCCGCTGAACCCCCGCGCGGTTCAGGAAAGCGCGCGCCGTATTCGCGCGTTGGGCTTTTTCCAGGACGTGTCTGTGGATACCCGTGCGGGTTCGTCACGTAGTCAGGCCATTATCGACGTGAATGTCGTCGAAGGGCCAACGGGCACCCTGACCTTTGGTGCCAACTTCAACTCCGACGTTGGTGGTGCACTTGTGGCGTCCTACAGCCAAAGTAACTTTCAAGGGCGCGGCCAGCGTTTCGATGTTGATTTCTCGACTGCGGAAACCAACCAGACCTTCAACTTCGGCTTTACAGAACCGCAGCTTTTGGGGCGTGATCTTTTGGGCTCCATTGATGTGCGTTACCGTCGCACCGACAAGGAATTTGCGGCTTATGACACAGAATCCTTCCGCTTCCAGCCAGGCATGAGCTTTCCCGTCAGTGAAGCCGGACGCCTCTCGCTTTTCTATTCTTTGGAGTTCAATGATCTGACGGATGTGTCTGATGTCATGGACTCAGAAGGAAACAGGCTAGTAAGTACCGTCATTGAGGAAGAGGAAAAAATCGGTGGCCAGTGGACGAATTC
>JBFEQR010000096.1:0-7355 GCA_041549425.1 Yoonia sp.
TCATCACCGCAAAACCGCCATCGACCTCGCCCAGCACTTGCGCGTCAGGCAGGCGACAGTTGTCGAAATCAAGGATGCAGTTCTTATAGCCACGATGACTGACCGAGGCATATCCGTCACGCACTTCAAAACCGGGCGTGCCGCGGTCGACAAGAAATGTCGTAATCCGCTTTTTAGGGCCACGCGGAGTTTCATCGACGCCGGTGGCAACAAAAACAATAAAGAAATCGGCGTGCTCCGCGCCTGAAATAAAGTGCTTTGATCCATTGAGGACCCAATCACCCCCGTCCCGCACTGCGCTGCATTTCATACCACGCACGTCGGATCCGGCGTCAGGTTCGGTCATAGCCAGCGCGTCCATCCGTTCGCCCCGCACCGCAGGCAGCAGATAGCGGTCGATCTGGTCACCCTGACAGGCCATCAGGATATTCTGCGGACGGCCAAAGAAGTGGTTCAGCGCCATGGAACCGCGCCCCAGTTCCCGTTCCACCAGAGCGAAATCTACGTGGGACAAGCCTGCGCCGCCGACCTCTTGCGGGAAATTGCAGGCATAAAAGCCGAGATCTATCGTCTTGCGCTTGATGTCTTGCGCGATCTCGTCGGGGACTTCACCGGTGCGTTCGACCAAGTCCTCATGCGGGTAGATTTCGTTTTCCACAAAGGTGCGGACAGTGTCCACGATCATCTGTTGTTCGTCGGTCAGGCCGAAATGCATGGGGTGGGGCTCCGTTAGGGTCTTTTGCGGGCCAGCCTAGAAAGCGTCTTAACCAAAGTCATGCAGAAAGGCGCAATCTGGCGTCCTATCTGCGACACATCGGGGTTTACCGCGCAGGGCGGTGATTGCCGCCGATGGCACGTGTCAGATCTGCGGCGGCATCCATGACATGCTCAGCCAAGATGGCGATACGGTCCTCGGTGATGCGGGTTGTCGGACCTGACACGGAAATTCCTGCCACGACCTCTCCGAAGACGTTAAAGACCGGTGCCGCGATACAGCGCATGCCGATATTGCGTTCTTCGCCGTCGACGGCATAGCCGCGCGCCTTGGCTGCGTGCAGGTCCGCGATCATCGCTTCGGGGTCGGTCAATGTGTGGGGCGTGAATTGTTCCAGCTTGCCCGCCGCCAGAACCTGCCGCTGGCGTTTGTCGTCCATCCGGCACAACAACGCCTTACCAATGCCGGATGCATGCATCGCCGACGCCGTGCCGGGGGGAAAGAATGCGCGAATCGTCGCATGGGTTTCGACCTGCCCCAGAAACAGGACCTTGCCGTCGCGTTCAATGCCAAGGTTCGCGGTTTCGCCTGTGGCCTCCATCAGGTCTCGCATGATCGGGCGCGCGCGATCAACCAGAGACGTGCGGCGCAGAAAGTGTGATCCGGTCAAGAACGCTGCCGGGCCGATGCTCCATTGTTGGCTTTGTTCGTCGAAGTCGGCAAAGCCGCGGCCCTGAAAGGTGGTCAGCACGCGGTAAATCGTGGCGGGGGACTGATCCAGAGCGCCTGCGATCTCTGACAGGGTGCCGCCCTGCATTTCACCAAGCGCGATCAGCACCTCAAGCGCGCGGTCAAGGGATTTGATCGTGTTCTGCGGGGCCTTGTCGTCCCACGCCTTGGGGCGGCCACGGCTGCGTTTGGTCTCTTGTGTCATCATTTTTTCCATATCTGAAATATCATTTCACTTTATGAAAAAATCAAGTCATTGACAATAAACAATTTATTCAGACGCTAATGTTCTGAAAAATATTTTCAAAAAAATTGAGTGGCGTGGCGACCTCTGACAAAACACGGTCAACCCAACGGAGGATAGCATTATGAGCTTTCAAAACCCTGTATTTATTCCCGGCCCAACGAATATGCCCGAAGCAATTCGCAAGGCCTGCGACATGCCAACGATCGACCACCGCTCACCATTGTTTGGTCAGATTTTGCACCCGGCCCGCGCCAATGTGCAGCAAATCCTGAAGTCCGAAACCGCCGAGGTGTTCATTTTCCCGTCTACCGGCACAGGCGGATGGGAAACCACACTTACGAATACTTTGTCCGCAGGTGACACGGTTCTGGCGGCCCGTAACGGCATGTTCAGCCACCGCTGGATCGACATGTGCCAGCGCCACGGCTTGAACGTCGAGATTGTGGAAACACCTTGGGGCCACGGCCTTCCTGCAGATCGTTATGCCGAGATTTTGGCAGCCGACAAAGGCCACAAGATCAAAGCCGTGCTGGCAACCCACAACGAAACCGCGACAGGCGTCAAATCGGACATCGCAGCCGTGCGCCGCGCCATGGATGCCGCAGATCACCCTGCGATGCTGTTTGTCGATGGTGTCAGCTCGATCGGGTCGATGGATTTCCGGTTTGATGAATGGGGCGTCGACGTTGCCGTCACCGGATCGCAAAAGGGCTTTATGTTGCCAGCGGGCCTTGCCATCGTCGGTTTCAGCCAGCGCGCACAGGATGCGACGAAGACCGCCGGTTTGCACCGCACGTTCTTTGACATCAACGACATGACCAAAGGCTATGCCGCGAACGCCTATCCCTACACCCCTGCCGTGGGCCTGATGAACGGCCTGCTGCTGTCGACCGAGACGTTGCTGAAAGAGGGGCTCGAGAATGTTTTTGCCCGTCACACACGCATCGCGTCGGGTGTGCGTGCGGCTGTAGCTGCCTGGGGACTGGAGCTTTGTGCCGTTTCGCCGGACGTCTATTCCGATACGGTGAGCGCGATCAAAACCCCCGAAGGGTTCAACGCGACCGATATCGTTTCACATGCCGCCGACAAATACGGCGTTGCCTTTGGCACCGGCCTTGGCGAAGTTGCGGGCAAAGTGTTCCGCATCGGCCACCTGGGCAGTATGACTGACGTCATGGCCCTGTCCGGCATCGCCACCGCAGAGATGTGCATGGTCGATCTGGGGCTGGACGTCAAACTGGGCTCTGGCGTGGCCGCAGCGCAAGAATTCTACCGCAGCGAAGCCGCTACGGTACCGCTTCAAGATGTAGCATAATGAAAGACCAAGACGACATGTATATCCCGACTTATCAGGACATGCTTGATGCCCATGAGCGTATCAAGCCGCATATCAACCGCACGCCGATCCGCACATCGGATTATCTGAATGAACTGACCGGTGCGCAGTTGTTCTTTAAATGCGAAAACTTTCAGGAACCGGGTGCCTTCAAGGTACGCGGTGCCGCCAACGCCGTTTTCGGGCTGAACGATGAGCAGGCCAAAAACGGGGTCGCAACACATTCGTCCGGCAATCACGCATCCTGCCTGAGCTATGCAGCCATGCGCCGTGGCATCCCGTGCAATGTGGTCATGCCGCGCACGGCACCGCAGGCGAAAAAGGACACGGTTCGCCGCTATGGTGGCGTGATTACCGAATGCGAACCTTCGACCACATCGCGCGAAGAAACCTTTGCCCGCGTGCAGGCCGAAACCGGCGGCGATTTCGTCCACCCTTACAACGATCCGCGCGTCATCGCCGGTCAGGGTACTTGTTCCAAGGAATTCATGGAACAGGTCGACGGGCTTGAGATGATGGTCGCGCCAATCGGCGGTGGCGGCATGATTTCGGGCACCTGCCTGACGCTGTCCACGCTTGCCCCCGAAGTGCAGATCATCGCGTCCGAGCCTGAACAGGCCGACGATGCCTATCGCAGCTTCAAGGCCGGTCACATCATTGCCGACGATGCCCCGAAAACCATCGCCGACGGCTTGCTTGTGCCCCTCAAAGAGCGCACATGGCATTTCGTGTCCAATTATGTGACCGACATCTACACCGCCTCCGAGGAAGAGATCATCGACGCGATGAAGATCACATGGAAGCACCTGCGGATCGTAATGGAGGCAAGCTGTGCTGTGCCGCTGGCCACCATCCTGAAGAACAAAGACCGTTTTGCCGGAAAGCGCGTTGGCGTGATTATCACCGGCGGCAATGTTGACCTCGATAAACTGCCTTGGATGCAAGGCTAAAGGGAGAAAAACCATGAACGATATGAGCAATCTCAAAGACCTTGAAGTCGGCTATGACGTCCCTGCCCTGCCCGGCATGGATGAGGCGGACATCCAGACACCTTGCCTTGTGCTGGATCTGGACGCGCTGGAACGCAACATCAAAAAGATGGGCGATTTCGCCAAATCCCACGGCATGCGTCACCGCGTGCATGGCAAGATGCACAAATCCGTTGACGTCGCCCTGCTTCAGGAAAAACTGGGCGGGTCTGTTGGTGTGTGCTGCCAGAAGGTATCCGAAGCCGAGGTTTTTGCCCGTGGTGGCATCAAGGACGTACTGGTCTCGAACCAAGTGCGCCAGCCAGAAAAAATCGACCGTCTGGCCCGTCTGCCAAAGCTGGGCGCTCGCGCCATCTGCTGTGTTGACGACATCGACAACGTGGCCGACCTGTCCGCTGCTGCAATGAAGCACGGCACACAGATCGAATGTCTGGTCGAGATCGACGTAGGCGCAGGCCGCTGCGGTGTGCAGTTCGGTCAACCCGTTGTTGATCTGGCAAAAGCCATCGAAGCCGCGCCAGGTCTGAAATACGCAGGCATCCAAGCCTATCAGGGCGCGATGCAGCACCTTGACAGCTATGAAGAGCGTCAGGGCAAGACCCAGATCGCGATTGATCAGGTGGCACAGACACTGGACATGCTGAAAGCCGAAGGCATCGAAAGCGACATCGTCGGCGGTGGCGGCACAGGGTCCTACTATTTCGAAAGCGCGTCCGGCGTGTTCAACGAACTGCAGTGCGGGTCTTATGCGTTCATGGACGCCGACTATGGCCGTATTCTGGACAAGGACGGCAACCGGATCGACCAGGGCGAGTGGGAAAACGCGTTGTTTATCCTGACCTCGGTCATGAGCCACGCAAAAGCGGACAAAGCCATCGTTGATGCGGGCCTCAAGGCGCAGTCCGTCGATAGTGGTCTGCCAACGATCTATGGCCGCACCGACGTGCAATACGTCAAATGCTCGGACGAGCATGGCGTTGTTGCCGACCCTGACGGTGTGCTGAAGGTCAATGACAAGCTCAAGCTGGTACCCGGTCACTGTGACCCGACCTGCAACGTGCATGACTGGTATGTCGGTGTGCGGGGCGGCAAGGTCGAAACACTTTGGCCCGTCTCTGCACGCGGCAAAGCGTACTGATCACGGCCAACCAAGGCATAAAAGACAAAGGGTCGGTCAATTGACCGGCCCGAACTTTAAGGAATACCCGCAATGATTATCGTCCCCGAAAAAGAAATCGCAGGTCTGATGACCCGCGCCGACGCCTTTGCAGCCGTGGAGCAAGTGTTCGCGTCCATGTCAAAAGGCGACGCCTACAACTTTCCCGTCATCCGCGAGGCCATCGGCCATGAAGATGCGCTTTACGGCTTCAAAGGCGGTTTCGACAAAGCGGGCATGGCACTGGGCCTCAAGGCGGGCGGGTACTGGCCGCACAACCTTGAAAAGCACGGGCATATCAACCACCAGTCCACTGTTTTTCTGTTCGATCCTGATACGGGCATGGTCAAGGCGATGGTCGGGGGAAACCTGCTGACGGCATTGCGCACAGCGGCGGCGTCATCGGTTTCGATCAAGCATCTGGCCCGCAAGGATGCCAAAGTGATGGGTATGGTCGGCGCAGGCCATCAGGCCACGTTCCAGTTGCGCGCCGCGTTAGAGCAGCGTGATTTCGAAAAGGTGATCGGCTGGAACTATCACCCCGAAATGCTGCCCAATATAGAAAAGATCGCCAATGAGGCGGGCCTCCCCTTCGAGGCCGTGCCGCTGGAAGGGATGGTCGAGGCGGATGTCGTGATCTCGATCACCTCCACCTTTGCGCCGACGGTCATGGCGGAGCATATCAGTGCAGGCACCCATATCGCCTGCATGGGCACCGACACCAAGGGCAAGCAAGAGGTCGAAGCGGCACTGCTAGCCAAATCGACCGTTTTCACCGACGAAGTCGCGCAATCCATCAGCATCGGCGAAGCGCAACATGCGGTGGGGTCGGGCCTGATCAAGGAAAGTGACGTCAACGAGTTGGGTGCGGTCATCAACGGCGCACATCCGGGGCGGACCTCGGATGATGAAATCACCTTGTTTGACGGCACCGGCGTCGGCCTGCAGGACCTTGCGGTTGCTGCCAGCGTTGTCGCACTTGCCGTTGAAAAGGGCGTGGCGACAATCGTCGATTTCTAACTACTACAAGGCGTAGGGTGGATCATGATCCACCTTACGCGCTGGCGGCAGCCCGAATTGCGCGGATGTTTTCGCCATAGGGGGCCGGATCGCTGACCGAGCCGCCCCGAAACACTGCCGATCCCGCGACAAGAACATCCGCACCAGCCGCCGCCACCAGCGGCGCTGTGGTCGGATCGACACCGCCGTCAATTTCAATGTGGACCGGACGATCACCGATCATCGCGCGCAATGCGCGCACCTTGTCCACCTGAGAATGGATGAACTTCTGCCCGCCAAATCCGGGGTTCACCGTCATCACGCAAATCAGATCAACCATATCCAGCAGCGGCTCTGCCGCTGATGCGGGTGTGCCGGGGTTCAATGCCAGCCCTGCCTTTGCCCCCGCCGCGCGGATCGCCTGCAAGGTCCGGTGAATATGCGGGCCTGCTTCGACATGGGCGGTGATGATATCTGCCCCTGCCTTGGCAAAGCCTTCGATGTAGGGATCAACGGGCGCGATCATCAGATGGACATCCATAACACCCTTGATATGCGGACGGATCGCGGCACATGTCGCCGGACCAAAGGTAATGTTGGGCACAAAATGCCCGTCCATGACGTCCACATGCACCCAATCCGCGCCTTGCGCCTCGATGGCCTCACACTCAGCGCCGAAATTGGCAAAGTCAGCAGACAGGATCGACGGCGCGATCTTGATGGAACGGTCAAAAGTCATCGGCTACCTCATGCGTTTACTTTGCCTGCCGGATACTCTGCATTGTCGGATTTGTCACCCTCGGCGTGGCCCTGTTGTCACAAGTCTTTGCAAGGGAGCTATGCAAGACATGTGCGTTTTTGATGCTGCACCGCAGCAGCAATACTGCTAGGGTCACGATATGACCAAGGTTTTGCGACATAAAGAGATTCTGCGCGATGGCGCGCAAACGCATCTGACGCGCGCGACTTTGGCGGCAACACGGCCGCGCGCCTTGCACGATCACGACTTTTTCGAACTGTTCTGGGTGCAAAACGGCACCATCCGCCATCACCTGCCCACACAAACCCAGACATTGCACGAAGGTGATGTCGTCTTTCTACGCCCCGGCCAGCCACATGCGTTGCAGGGGCGCGGGGCAGACGCACTTGTCGTGTCGATCTGCTTTCATCCTGCCACCATCAAA
>JBFEQR010000097.1:0-7349 GCA_041549425.1 Yoonia sp.
ACTGGCGTTTCAGGAATGGGCCGCCGCTGGGCTGACCCTGCCCGATCTGCCTGCGATGCGCGCCTATCGGCACAAGCGGTTGGTCGACGCGGTGAATGTGCGGGACTACGGCGGGATACTGATGTTCGACCCGCTCAACATCCGCTATGCGACCGACAGCACCAACATGCAGCTTTGGAACAGCCACAACCCGTTCCGTGCCTGTCTGGTCTGCGCCGACGGCTATATGGTGGTCTGGGACTATAAAAACGCGATGTTCCTGAGCAAATTCAACCCTCTCGTCAATGAACAGCGCACGGGCGCGGACCTGTTCTATTTCGACCGCGGCGATGCGCTGGAACCTGCGGCCAACAGTTTCGCCAACGAAGTCCGCGATGTGATCCGCGAACATGGCGGCGGCAATATGCGCTTGGGCGTGGACAAACCGATGTTGCACGGGCTGCGCGCGCTTGAGGCGGTGGGCTTTGCCGTCCACCCCGGCGAAGAGCTGACCGAGAAGGCGCGCAGCATCAAAGGTGCGGACGAAATCCTTGCCATGCGCTGCGCCAGTCACGCTTGCGAAGCGGCGTGTTACGCGATGGAGGACGCGGCCCGCGCGGGCGTGCCGCAAGGAAATATGTCCGAGGATGATATCTGGGCCGTTTTGCACGCCGAAAACATACGGCGCGGCGGCGAATGGATCGAAACGCGGCTGCTGTCTTCGGGTCCGCGCACAAACCCGTGGTTTCAGGAATGTGGCGGGCGGATCGTGCAGAACAACGAAATCGTGGCCTTTGATACTGACCTGATCGGCGCATACGGTATTTGCGTCGATATTTCGCGCACATGGTGGATCGGCGATCGCAAACCCCGCCCCGACATGATCGAGGCCATGAAGATCGGCGTGGAACATATCGAACAGAACATGCAAATGCTCAAACCCGGCGACGCGATCGAGGACCTCAGCCGCAACACCCATGTGCTGCCTGACAAATATCAAAAACTGAAATACGGCTGCCTGATGCATGGCGTGGGCCTGTGCGATGAATGGCCGCTTGTCGCCTATCCCGACCGGATGGTGGCGGGGGCGTTCGACTATGAACTGCAGGCAGGCATGACGCTTTGTGTCGAGGCGTTGATCAGCCCCGAGGGGGGCGATTTTTCCATCAAACTGGAAGATCAGGTGCTGATTACCGAAGACGGGTTCGAGAACCTGACGAAATACCCCCATGATCCGGCCTTGATGGGGCGGTAACATCTCTCACCTTGCCGAGAGTACCCGCAAATTGCAGTTGTTTCCCGCAGGGGCGCGCCGCATCTTTGATCAAATTACCCAAGATCAAAGAAAGGCCCCTGCCATGCCCACCGAGAAACTTACCTTCAAGGGCCATGCCGGTGACATGCTGGCGGCACGGCTGGACATGCCCGACGGGCCGCATCTGGCAACCGCGCTTTTTGCGCATTGCTTTACCTGCTCCAAGGATATCACGGCAGCGCGCCGGATTGCAGCACGCCTTGCCGCCATGGGGATCGCCGTTTTACGGTTTGATTTCACGGGACTGGGCCATTCCGAAGGCGAGTTCGAGAACACCAGTTTTACGTCCAACGTCGACGACCTGATTGCCGCCTGTGGCGCGCTCAGCGAACGCGGTATGCCGCCCACACTGATCATCGGCCATTCACTTGGCGGTGCCGCTGTGCTGAAAGCCGTCCCGCAGATGGACGGGATCAAGGCCGTCGTGACCATCGGCGCGCCCTTCGATCCCGCGCATGTGACCCATAATTTCGCCCACGCCCTGCCCGAAATCGCCGATCAGGGCGTGGCAGAGGTGTCTTTGGGCGGTCGCCCCTTCCGCATCGGGCAGGCCTTTGTCGATGACATCGGTCAGGCAGCCTTGGCCCCTGCGATCGCCAAGCTGCATGCGGCGTTGCTGGTGCTGCATGCCCCGCGCGACGCGACCGTCGGGATCGAAAACGCCTCGCAGATTTTTCTTGCGGCCAAACATCCCAAAAGCTTTGTCACCCTCGATGATGCCGATCACCTGATCACACAGGCGGCGGACGCGGAATATGCAGCTGATGTGATTGCGACATGGGCCAAACGCTATCTGGCGCTTCGCCCGCCGCAAACGGATGCCACAGCCCCCGAAGGTATCACCCGCGTGACAGAGGCCGACGCGGACGGCTTTTTGCAGGACGTCCAGTCCGGCGCGCATCATGTGCTGGCCGACGAGCCCAAGAAATTCGGCGGCACCGACAAGGGTTTGACGCCATACGGTCTTGTCGCGGCGGGTCTGGGGGCCTGCACATCCATGACGATCCGCATGTATGCGCGGCGCAAGGGCTGGGCTTTGGCAGGGGTCAGTGTGGACATCACCCACGCCAAGGAACACGCCGCAGACGCCGCAGAACCGGGCGCCAAGGTCGATCACTTTGACAGGACGATCCGTCTGGATGGTGATCTGGACGAAGCACAACGCGCCAGATTGCTCGAAATTGCCGATAAATGCCCGGTGCACCGCACGCTTGAGCGGTCCTCGACCGTCACCACCCATCTGGCATGAAAAAAGGCGCTGCGAGTGGCAGCGCCTTTTGTTTTGATTTCACAAAGACTTAGCTGCGGGCGTCGCCCAGAAGCTTCCACAGACCGGGCACCAGCAAAGCCGCCAGACCCAGCTTCAGCGCGTCCCCGATCAGGAACGGGATCATGCCGACCTCAACCGCCCAAAGCAGGCTCTTGCCTTCGTAAACCGCGCTCAACCATGTCACACCGGGCAGGTAGATCAGGGCATTTGCACCCAAAAGCGCGACTGTCATCAACAAAACCGAACGGTCCCATCCGGCGCGTGCCGCCCAGCCCAGTGCCAGCACAGCCAGAACATAGCCGACCAGATAGCCGCCTGTGCCGCCCATCATATAGGTCAGGCCATAAGCTTCGGCGGAAGAACCGGCAAACACATCAAAGCCCAATGCGCCGATGATCATATAGCCAAGGATTGTTGCCAGACCCAGACGCGGGCCATATGTGGCGCCGATTGTCAGCACCGCGAATGTGCCCATGGTGATCGGCACCGGCCACATCGGCACTTTGATCTTGGCAAAGATCGCCAGCGCGACGATCCCCAGAACCACCATCATTACCTGCTTGACGCGCAGTGCGGTGCCTTCTGTCGGGCCAAATGCCTCTGTGAGGACTTTGTCATTGCGTGCGAGGGCCATGTGCCGCTCTCCCCTATTTTTGATTTCGTCATGGATTTATTGCCGATGCCGCGTCGCGGCGCAAGTCAGATGGCGCTAACGTCGGCCTGCGGGGGCATATTCGGACGTCGAAACGTAGTCTTTGCGCGGCCCGGTGACCGTCCAGACCGCCGTCCAGCGCGGCCATTTGGTGAAATCATAGCGCACGGTGTAGAAATCCGCGCCACACGGATGATCGCTGCCTGCGGCATGACCGGCGGGGATGAAACTGTGAAACGGTTTGCCATCCGCAAACTGCACATCGACACGGTCAGACGTAAACGCCCAAAGATAATCGCGGGTGGCCGCCATCTGCGCCCCGTTGGACAGGACCAGCGTGCCGCTTTCGTGATAGGCCAGCGCCTGCGTGCCCGCGTTAGTAAACTGCGCCTCTCCGGACAGGTGGCTGTCCTGCCCTGTCAGATGATCGGTGATCTGGCGGCGCAACGCCCACCCGCCCAGAAAGTCATCGCGCGTCAGCATCAAAACCCGCAGGCAGTCTTGGCAGGAAGGTGCAACATATGATCTCTCCCTTGAGGGTTCCGGCTTGGCCCCTTATGACCCAAGCCAGAAACCCTGCCCACCCCCTTCATAAAGGTGCACATCATGATCCCTCGCTATTCTCGCCCAGAAATGACCGCCATTTGGGAGCCCGCCACAAAGTTCCGCATCTGGTACGAGATCGAGGCCCACGCCTGCGACGCCCAAGCCGCCATCGGTGTGATCCCCAAGGAAAACGCCGAAGCCGTGTGGAAAGCCAAAGACGTCGAATTCGATGTCGCACGCATTGATGAAATCGAAGCGGTCACCAAACACGATGTGATCGCCTTTCTGACACATCTGGCCGAACACATCGGGTCCGAGGACGCGCGGTTCGTGCATCAGGGCATGACGTCATCTGACGTGCTGGACACCACGCTGAACGTGCAACTTGTCCGCGCTGCCGATCTGTTGATCGCCGATATGGACCGCGTTCTGGCCGCGCTGAAGACCCGCGCCTATGAACACAAAGAAACCGTGCGCATCGGGCGCAGCCACGGCATCCACGCCGAACCCACCACAATGGGCCTGACATTCGCGCGCTTTTATGCGGAAATGGATCGCGGGCGCGCCCGTCTGGTCAATGCCCGCGAGGAAATCGCGACCGGTGCCATTTCCGGCGCCGTCGGCACATTCGCCAATATCGACCCGTCGGTCGAGGAACACGTCTGCGCCCAACTTGGCCTCAAACCAGAGCCGATCAGCACGCAGGTCATCCCGCGCGACCGCCACGCGATGTTCTTTGCCACCCTTGGCGTGATTGCATCCAGCATCGAAAACATCGCCACCGAAGTCCGGCACATGCAGCGTACCGAAGTGCTGGAAGCGGAAGAGTTCTTTTCCAAGGGCCAAAAGGGATCGTCGGCGATGCCGCACAAGCGTAACCCTGTCCTGACCGAAAACCTGACCGGTCTGGCCCGTCTGGTGCGTATGTCGGTAGTGCCTGCGATGGAAAACGTGGCCCTCTGGCACGAGCGTGACATCAGCCACTCTTCCGTCGAACGCGCCATCGGGCCGGATACGACTGTGACGTTGGACTTTGCCCTGAACCGTCTGGCCGGCGTTATCGAGAAATTGGTGATTTACCCCGAGAACATGCTTGCCAACATGAACAAGTTCCGCGGGCTAATCATGTCTCAGCGGGTGCTGCTGGCCCTGACGCAGGCGGGTGTCAGCCGCGAGGATGCCTACCGTCTGGTGCAGCGTAATGCGATGAAAGTCTGGGAACACGGTGCTGATTTCAAGACCGAGTTGCTGGCAGATGAGGATGTTCTGGCCGCACTTTCTCCGGCTGAGATCGAAGAGAAATTCGATCTGGGGTATCACATGAAAAACGTTGATACGATTTTTGCGCGCGTCTTCGGCACGCAATAAGGGGCAAAGCGGCCTGTCGCTGCCAGAGGAACGCGACAGGCCGTCATTTACACCAGATCAGAGTGAGGCACTGGCATGATGTATTGCCAGTGTTGGCGCCAGATTTGCGGCCTTGCGTAAAGGCATCGCTGCAACGGTTGCAGCGACAGTGCCCATCACCGACATGCTCATCGCGACATAGCGGCGGCCATCATCTGCATTCACGTAGGGCGTGCCAATCATGCGCGGATTATAGCCTATCTTGCGCAATGCGCGCAGCAATGAGGGACGGCTAAGCGCCATAAGTTCAGTACCATTATGCGCACGCGCCTGTTCGGCCAGACCATTTACAATCATGGCCAGACAGGCCGCACTTTGCGCAGGATCCTTGATTTCAGAGGAAACAACGACGCGGGTACATTCCCATACGCTGGCCGTGACCTCGACCTCATTTACGATCGTATCGGGGATTCCAATGATCTTTCCCTCAACAGCGTCACGGAGCATATAAGTATGTGATCCCCACTGCGCGGTCGTAGCCATCGCCCGACCACCGCCGATCACTTTTCCGTCCATGATGACAAGGGAATAGAAGGCCTTTGGATTATCGTACTGATCCATCTCGACGTCGTCATCGTGGGGAATATTCCAGCCGAGTTGATCGACAAAGAACTGCTTGCGCAGCGCAAGAAACTCAAAAAAGGCGGAACCGTGTCGGTGGAGTTCCGTCAAGTTAAAGGTGATGTTTTCCATTATATTCCCTCTGGTTGTAAAATTCGGAATGGCGATCCTCACAATCGCCAGTCGATGTATTGCACCAACAGGAATAATTTAGCCCAAATTGTTTACAGTTTGAAAAGAAAATCCAAATTCGTGTTAGATTAAACCGAATTGGTTCGCCAATGCAGCAGCCTGCGAGCTGGTTTTCGCACCCAGCTTCAACTTGGCGTTCTTGAGGCGTTGTTTGACCGCACCTTCGCTCACGCTCAACTCAAACGCGATTTCTTTCAAACGCTTGCCGTCTTTTACCATCCCCAGCGCCTCCAGCTCGGCAGCTGTCAGATTGGTGGGTGGAGCAGTTTCGTTGTGGCGTCTGATGACGTAGGCCTGCAACAGTTTCACCTCAAGATCGGAATATTCGCGATCAGCACGGGCAAAGGATGCAAATGACCTCTGCGCCTTGGGCCCGCTATCAAGATGGGCAACGGTCACACCGAATCGCAAGCCAAAGGTTTTTGCCTGCGCGATCACTGCGCGGGGGTCGTCATTTTGAAGTTCGCTCCACCGGATCGCCCCGACATTGGCATACGCCCACCGAACGACCGGATCGAACAGCATGAACCTTTGCCTCGTGTAATGTTCCACCCATTCTTGCGGGTATTCATTCACCTCTTCCATAGGAAAAGCAAAGCCAATGCGCAGGGCAACATAGTAGCCTGAGGGCGCAAGCTCACCAATCTCTTCTGGGCCTAGAAGTGTCGCCATTTAATTCCCCAGACCCTTATTATACAAAATAGGTCTTGTTGCTGGAGCCCCGGTAATTGTACAAAGTCGATACCGTTGCCAGCTAGGGATACTGCCTAAGTCGATCGGTTGGCAACCAGAAAGCGAGTAACGGGATGGCTTCGCAGGATATGGACCTAAGTGTCGTTTTGGGAGAGTTCAAAGAACGCTCTTCGTCTGGCTATGCGATGGGGTTGCATATCAATTTCACGACTCCTGCCTATTTCTTTCAAAGTTACCCGCGTGAATGGCTGGA
Source organism: Yoonia sp. (assembly GCA_041549425.1). Classification (GTDB taxonomy): domain Bacteria; phylum Pseudomonadota; class Alphaproteobacteria; order Rhodobacterales; family Rhodobacteraceae; genus Yoonia. Next base: position 6,869 of record JBFEQR010000097.1, read on the forward strand.
TCATTATTCAAAATCCGGGCTGTTGGTAAATGATCCGACTGTTTCTTGGTGTTTCCAGAACAGCGGCGTTTGCCGCTGGTCCGACATGGACGATCCGGCAGGTATTCTTGAACAGGCTGCCGAGTATGGCATGCGCTACGGAATCGTCTACGCAACCACCACAGGTGGCTCCCATAGCATGTGCGGATTTGCCCGTCCGGACCGCGAATTCAACGACGCCGAAATCAAGGAACTCGTTGATCTTTTCGAGGCCATGCATCTTGCCACCAAAGATCAGGCAGCGCTGCCACCGGAAACCGTTTCACAGCTGAAAAAAATGTCGATCATGGTGACCCATCCCGGGTCCTGATCGCGAACAAGCGTAACACTTCATTTACGACCTTGCGCCTATAAGGATGCATGGAATTTCAATCACTTTCAACTGATACCTCTGACCTGTCGCGCCGGCGCAAGGCGGCGATGGTCGTACAAATGCTCATTG
>JBFEQR010000098.1:0-7274 GCA_041549425.1 Yoonia sp.
ACCCGGCGACCATATTGCCATGGGTACGCCACCCGGCGTCGGCCATGCCAAAAAGCCGAAGCCTCGCTGGCTAATGCCTGGCGAAGTGGTGGAGGTCGAGATCGAAGACATCGGCATTTGTGCCAGCCCAATCATTGATGAGGCCGCCATTGCTTAGATGCAGCCGCGCAGTGGAGATTGGGGTAACCCATTTTCGACGCGCGCCAACCAACGTCAACACCTGCCTTGCAGGGTTGGCCTTCGTGACCTGAACGGCAAGGCATCTGTCGCTTCGCACCACCAATGACAACCAAAGGAGACCCTCATGCGCAACGTTAACAAGGACAATATCACCGAAGTCTTCATGGGCTATCTGAGTGAGGACACCGATCCGCGCCTGCGCGAAGTCATGAGCAGTATGGTCCGTCACCTACACGCATTCGTGCGGGAGGTGAACCTGACGCACGAGGAGTGGAATATCGGTATCCAATTCCTCGAACGTGCTGGTGAAATCTCGGATGAGGAACGCCACGAATTCGTGCTTCTATCCGATGTTCTTGGCCTGTCTTCTTTGGTCGACATGCTGAACAATCGTCCCGAGGGGACGTCCTCTTCTGTTCTGGGACCATTTCACATAACCGGTTCTCCACCGCTGGCCGTTGGTGGCGACATGCGGCGCGACTATGCCGAGACCGTGCTACTGGTCGAAGGCTTTGTCAAAGACCCGGATGGCAATCCGATCCCCGGAGCGACACTTGATATCTGGCAGACCGCGCCCAACGGGATGTACTCCAGCCAGGACCCTGACCAGGACACCTATTCTTTCCACGGCCTGCAAACCGTAGGTGAAGACGGCCGGTATGCCTTCACGACCGTCAAGCCCATTGAATACACTGTTCCGGCAGACGGTCCGGTCGGTGATATCCTGCGGGCCTGTGGGCGTCATCCGTGGCGGCCGTCTCACCTGCACTTCATTGCTGAAGCTGAAGGGTTCCGTCCCCTTGTGACCGAAGTCTTCGCCGAGGACGACCCCTATCTGGATGAAGATACAGTCTTTGGGGTCCGTGAGGATCTGGTCATGCGCTACGAGGATAAACCAGCCGGCACTTTCCCAGAATCCGGCTTTGCGCTGTCTGGCAATGTGCCGGATGCCTACCTCAGGGTGGAATTCGATCTAACGCTTGTACCCGCCTGAGCCTCAGGTCAAAGAGTCGTCTGCCGATAAGTTGGCAGGACACACCGGTCGTCGTGTAGCGGCCCAGCTTGCGATGTCGCCATCATGCGCAATGATGGCGGTGAGGATATCGGCGTGTTCCTTGGCTGCATCACGCTTCTGGTAGGACATATCGTCCCCAGCTAAGTATCTGTAGCGGAGGTTGAAGTCGTAGAGATGCGAACAGAGCCTCAACGGGATGGGCGATTGCGCATTCGAAATAAGACTCATGTGGAAGGCCTTGTGCAGATCTTCGAAACTTTCCATCACCTTGTCCTGTGCGCGTTGCATCCTGTGGTGTGCGAGAGCGGCCTCTTCTTACCACTCCTGCGTAGAATTGGCGAAGGGCTCCCTGAGCGCGATGCTTTCAAGTGACCCTCCACCATTGAAGTAGCGCGTAGAAATGGGGCTGAGCACAGGTATAGCGATATTCTGATGGCCGACCCCAGCACCAAACCGATTGCGGACACCCTCCGTCAAATGGGTGCGGTTCTTAGCTGACTTCACTCGTCGTCGGAGCGGTTTTCCCAATTGTCTGGCCGATCATTGCAGCCAAGATCCGACAAATAGGTGTCTCTATTTGGTTTCACATGGTTTGATCCCTCATCATTCTCATGATGGCTGGGGTCATTGCCGTTTTATCGTCCCATCAGGCTTTCCTTTCAGATTAGCTAAGGCTGGCTGCACGATACCGGCGGTTTCACCGTATTGGCAGGCCCGACACACGCAACACGATCCGTCAACGGCGGCCCCGACGAGATTTCCGAAACAGGCCTTTATGTCGGTGCGGAAGGCAACGGATACATCGGAAACCGCGGCTATTGGGCCGGAGTTGCACAATGGTCGGACCCCGAAGAGGCTTTTTACACGCGGGCGTTCTCGACCTATCTTGTTGGCGGGAACACAAACATCGGACCCGATATCAGCTATTATGATGAGGAAGACTACAGCCGCACAACGCTTGGGCTTCGCGCGGCATGGAATTTGGATCAGGCCGCCTTTGCGGTGATCGGGGGCACAGCCAGGGAAAGCGGAATCGCCGGTCCGGATGAAGACGATGGATTTATCGAAATCCAGCTCGGCTTTTCATTCTAGGACGGGCAACAGCCAGACCACCGGTCGCGGGGCCGTCTTATTCTGACTGCTCTGCCATTTGTTCCGCCCGCTGCTTGCGCATGACCGCACGTTTTGTCGACAGCGATGCAAGGATTGTCCCCACGGTCACGATCAGAATCAGAATGGTCGAAAGCGCGTTGATTTCAGGGCTAACCCCTAACCGGATCGAACTGAACACCTTGATCGGCAGGGTCGTCGCCGACGGACCTGCCACGAAAGACGCGATCACAAGATCATCCAGTGACAGTGTCAGCGCCAGCAACCAGCCCGAGATCACCGCAGGCGCGATGATCGGCAAGGTGACCAACCGGAATGCCTCGAACGGGGTGCAGCCAAGATCAAGTGCCGCCTCTTCGACAGAGCGGTCAAAACTGACAAGCCGCGAACTGACCACGACGGACACATAGCACATCGAAAACGTGGCATGTGCCAGCACGATGGTGAATAACCCCCGATCCAACCCGATCGAGATGAAAAGCAACAAGAGCGACAGACCCGTGATCACTTCGGGCATGACCAACGGGGCATAGATCATCCCCGAAAACAGCGTGCGCCCGTAAAACCGCCCCCCGCGCACCAGAACATAGGCCCCCATCGTGCCCATGACGGTCGCGATGATGGACGAGAAAAAGCCGACCTTGAAGGTGACCCAAGCCGCATCAAGAAAGGCCTCGTTTTGCAGCAGCTCTCCGTACCATTTCGTCGAAAATCCGCCCCACACGGTCACAAGGCGCGATTCGTTAAAGCTGTAGATGATGACGATCAGCATCGGGATATAGAGAAACGCAAAACCAAGCGTCAGCGATGTCGCGTTGAACCACGTCAGCCGTCTCATTTGTCGGCCTCCATCATCTTTTGCTCGTTGCGCTGGTACAGCACGATCGGGACGATCAGGATCAGCAGAAGGATCACCGCCACCGCACCGGCGACGGGCCAGTCGCGGTTGGCAAAGAATTCCTCGTAAAGGACCTTGCCGATCATCAGTGTGTCCGATCCGCCCAACAGCGACGGAATGACAAATTCGCCCAGCGCGGGGATGAAGACCAGAAAACACCCCGCGATGATACCCGCCTTGGACAGGGGCACGGTGATGCGCCAGAATGCTTCGGTGCGCGAACAGCCCAAGTCCTCGGCCGCTTCCAGCAATGACCCGTCCAATTTGATCAGCGTGGCATAGATCGGCAGGATCATGAACGGCACATAGGTGTAAACGATCCCGATATAGACGGCGACATTGGTGTTCAGGATTGTCAGCGGTTCACCGATGATCCCCAACCACAGCAGGGTCTGGTTCAAAAGACCCTCTTGGCTGAGCAGCCCGATCAGGGAATAGACGCGGATCAGAAAGCTGGTCCAGAACGGCAGGATCACCAGCAACATCAGGGTCGGCTGCCATTCCTTGGGCGCGTTTGCCATGCCGTAGGCGATGGGAAAGCCGATCAGCAAACACATGAACGTCGAAATCAGCGCGATTTGCACGCTCGACAGATAACTTTTCCAATACAGGTCATCGTCGGCCAGAAATGCGAAGTTTTCAAAATCAAGCTGCCCGACCATGTCCTTCAGGCCTGCCCAGCCTTGGGACAGATCAAAGGTCGGGGTGTAGGGCGGGATCGCCAGTGCCGTGTCCGACAAGGAAATCTTGAAGACGATCAGAAACGGAACCAGAAACAGCCCCGTCAGCCACAGATAGGGGACCGCAATCAGAAAGAGGCGACGCAGGTTCATGCCCCTACCCTTCCAGAACCACACCGGCGGTGTCGGTCCATGACAGCCAGACCTTGTCTTCCCAAGTGAAGGGCAGGCTCGCGCGGCGGCGCTGATTGGCGGCCTGTGCTTTGATGATCTGGCCGTTTGCCATTTCGACGTGATAGGTCGACATGTTCCCCAGATAGGCGATGTCCAGAACCTTGCCCTGCACCGCATTGCGCCGGTCGGCGGGTTTTTCGGACGAAATCGCAATCTTTTCGGGGCGCACGACAAAGCTGACACGCCCTGCTGCAACCGGTGACGCGGGTGTTGCGATAATATCCGGCTGCCCTTCGGCCCACGCGATAGACAGGATTTCGCCCTGCGGCGTCCCATGCCCTTCGATGATGTTCACCTCACCGATAAAGTCGGCCACATACGTGCTGTTGGGTGCCTCATAGATCTGGGTCGGGGTATCAACCTGAATAAGCTTGCCAAAGTTCATCACGGCCACGCGGCTGGCGACGGTCATCGCCTCTTCCTGATCGTGGGTGACGATAACAAAGGTGGTGCCGGTTTTTTCCTGGATATCCATCAGCTCGAATTGCGTGTCCTGACGCAGTTTCTTGTCCAAGGCAGACAGGGGTTCATCCAGCAACAGCAGTTTCGGCGCTTTGGCCAAGGATCGCGCCAAAGCGACACGCTGGCGTTGGCCGCCTGAAATCTGATCGGGTTTGCGTTTGGCGAATTTCTCGATCTGGACCAGACGCAACATTTCCTTCACGCGGGCGTCGATCTGGTCTTTGGGCATCTTCGACCGCTTCAGGCCAAAGGCGATGTTGTCGTAGACGGTCAGATGCGGGAATAGCGCATAGGACTGGAACATCATGTTCACGCTGCGCTTGTTGGGCGGCACAGCCGAGATATCCTTGCCGTCCAGCAGGATCGTGCCGGATGTCGGCGCCTCGAAACCTGCCAGCATCCGCATCATCGTCGTCTTGCCGCAGCCGGACGGGCCCAGCAGCGCAAAGAATTCTTTCTCAAAAATATCGACGCTCAGATCGTCGACGGCGGTAAAATCACCAAAACGTTTGGTGACGTTCTGGAAACGGATCAACGGTTTCGCAGAGGGGTCTGTCCAAGGCGCGAACACGGTCTGGGGCATATGCGTTGGAATCTCCGGTGGCGCAGCATGGCAATGGGGAGTGTCTGCGGCCCACGCAAGCGTAGGCCGCAGAAATGGGGATCAGGTCCCTGATTTGATGCGTGTCCACATGCGTGTCACGATACGCTGCGAACGGGCATCATACGGGCCTTTGGTGTAAAGCGTCTCGAGCGTGGCGGCGTCAGGATAGATCGCGGTGTCGCCGATCACGTCCTCCAGAAGGAAAGGCTGCGACGCTTTGTTGCCGTTGGCGTAGTAGACGTAGTTAGACGCGGCGGCCATGTTCTTTGCATCCAGAATGAAGTTCAGGAATGCGTGGGCACCTTCGGGGTTTGGTGCGTCAACCGGAATGGCCATCTGGTCAAACCACATCAAAGCACCCTCGACAGGGGCGTTGTAGGCGATTTCAACACCGTTGTCGGCCTCATAGGCGCGATCGCGCGCTTGCAGGATATCGCCGGACCAGCCGAAAGCGACGCAGATGTCACCATTTGCAAGGGCCGAAATATATTCGGAGCTATGGAACTTTTGCACATATGGACGGACGGCCTGTAGGATCGGTTCCGCCTTGGCAAGGGTTTCTTCGTCCTGCGCATTGGGATCTTCGCCGATGTATTGCAGGGCGGCAGGGATAATCTCGGACGGGGCGTCAAGGAAATGCACGCCACATTCGGCCAGCTTTTCCATGTTGGCGGGATCGAAAATCAGGTCCATTGAGTTGATCGGCGCGTCTTCGCCCAAAAGCTCTGTTACTTTGCCGACATTCACGCCAATACCCGTGGTGCCCCACATGTAGTTAATGGAATACTCCGCACCGGGATCATAGCTTTCGGTGCGCTCAAGGATGACATCCCAAAGGTTACCGATATTGCTCAGCTTGGACTTGTCCAGCTTCTGAAATGCCCCTGCCCCGATCTGGCGCTGCAGGAAGTCACCGGTTGGCACGACGACGTCGTAACCGGAACCACCCGCCAGCATCCGCGTTTCCAGCACTTCATTGCTGTCGAAGACGTCATAGATCAGGTCGTAACCTGTTTCTTCCTCGAATTTGGTCAGCAGTTCTTCGTCGATATAATCCGACCAGTTGTAGACGCGAACCTCTTCGGCCCAACCGGCCTGTGCGACGGTCATCGCGGCTGCAAGAACTACAGATGTCTTCATCATGCGCATTTGATATCTCTCCTGAGATTTTAGAGTTCTGCTGCACAGCTTTGTTCAAAACATTTACCTTTGCAAATAGATTGTCGGGGCGTGCACAGTTTTCACGAACCGTTCCGCAGCGTGCCCAATAACCAATCACCATTGACGATTTTGCCGAAATAGTTGGTACTGGCGCGACTGGAACGACCCAAGCAGAGGCACCCGATGAACATTCTGGCGAACTATCCCCCGACTGACGAACTGCAAGCGATTGATTCCGCCCACCATATGCACCCCTTCACCCACAGCAACGCGCTGGCGGCCAAAGGGCCACGAGTCATTACATCAGCCAAGGGTGTCTGGCTGAAAGACAGTGATGGCGAGGAAATCATCGACGGCATGGCCGGTCTTTGGTGCGTCAACATCGGCTATGGCCGCGACGAACTGGCAGATGCCGCGTCCCGCCAGATGCGCGAACTGCCCTACTACAACACATTCTTCCAGACGACTCATGTGCCTGCGCTGATGCTTGCCAAAAAGCTGGCAGAGCTTGCACCGGGTGATCTCAACACCGTGTTTTTCGCCACTGGCGGGTCTGATGCGAATGACACCAACCTGCGTATGGTGCGCACCTATTGGGCCGAAAAAGGCCAGCCGGAACGTGATGTGATCATCTCGCGGTGGAACGCCTATCACGGGTCAACCATCGGTGGCGCGTCGCTGGGCGGCATGAAGGGGATGCACGGTCAGGGCGGCCTGCCCATCCCCGGCATTGAATTCATCGACCAGCCCAATTGGTGGGCCGAAGGCGGCGACATGGCGTCAGAGGACTTCGGCCTTGAACGTGCCCGCCAGCTTGAGGCGAAAATCAATGAGGTCGGGGCCGACAAGGTTGCCGCCTTCATCGCAGAACCCATTCAGGGCGCGGGTGGCGTGATTGTCCCGCCGGACACCTACTGGCCCGAAATCCAA